>DAIDBB010000089.1 GCA_027310325.1 bacterium
TTAAGGATTGAGCTTAAGTCTATTTCTGGCATTGATCACTCCTCTTTTGTCGTTATGCCGTAATGGAGAAGTATCGTTTTCTCTATATCCTCGGCCACCTTCGGGTTCTCCTTTAAAAAGTTTCTGGCCGCTTCCTTGCCCTGTCCGAGCCTTTCGCCGTCGTAGGAAAACCATGAGCCGCTCTTTTCTACTATATTGGCGCTGGCCCCGAGATCCAGGATGTCTCCCTCCCTTGAGATGCCCTCGTTGAAGAGTATGTCGAACTCGGCGTCCTTGAATGGGGGAGCGAGCTTGTTCTTTACTACCTTTACCTTTATCCTGTTGCCGATGACGGCCTCTCCCTGCTTTATCTGGCCGATCTTCCTAATATCCATCCTTATCGAGGCGTAGAACTTGAGGGCGTTGCCGCCGGTGGTGGTCTCCGGGGACCCGTACATTACGCCTATCTTGTGCCTTATCTGGTTTATGAATATGACGCAGGTGTTGCTTTTGCTTATCGTAGAGGTAAGCTTGCGGAGCGCCTGGCTCATGAGGCGCGCCTGAAGCCCCATGTGGGAGTCTCCCATGTCTCCTTCGAGCTCCGCCCTGGGCACAAGGGCCGCGACCGAGTCCACAACTATCAGGTCAACCGCGCCGCTTCTTATTAGGACGTCGGCTATTTCGAGAGCCTGTTCGCCGGTATCCGGCTGCGAAAGAAGGAGATCATCGGTATTTACCGAAAGTTTCTTCGCGTAAGAGAGATCGAGAGCGTGCTCAGCGTCTATGAAGGCTACCGTGCCTCCGCCACTCTGCGCCTCGGCCGCTATGTGCAGCGCCAGAGTAGTCTTACCCGACGACTCGGGGCCGAAGATCTCGACCACGCGCCCCCTTGGAACGCCGCCTATGCCAAGGGCTATGTTAAGGGCAGGGGAGCCGGTTGATATGGTCTGCGCATCGGCGGGGACCCCGTCTTTTCCGAGCCTCATTATCGCGCCCTTGCCGAACTGCTTTTCGATCTGCGCTATGGCAAGATCTATCGCTTTACCCTTGTTGGACGATTGCGCTGCGGGAGAATTTGACATTTCATCACCTCCGTTTTACTTGATACTTTTATAATCCTTTTACTTCATTTATGTCAAGGGTTACCCTTCAGTCTGACCG
>DAIDBB010000091.1 GCA_027310325.1 bacterium
GGGTAAAGACGTCATAGGCAACCAGAACGGAAGGGATATAGGCGTTCAGGCGAGCGGAGGCTTTTTTCAAAGGGAGGGCGCCTATCTCTTTGATTATGCCGTAGGGGTCTTCGATGGCGCCGGAATAAACACGGCGGACACGAATGAGCAAAAGGATATTACCGGAAGGCTCGTTATTCATCCCGTCAAAGACCTCTCGGCAGGCGCATCCTTCTACAAGGGCAGATTCACACTGCCCGCAACGCCATCCATAAATGATAAGCGCGAAAGATACGGGGCTGAGTTCGCCTATGTCCATGACCCTATTTCTTTCAAAGGCGAATATATAAAAGGAAGGGACGGATCAACCTATAAGGATGGCTGGTATCTGCAGGCGGCGTATTTCATCCTGCCAACAAGGCTTCAGGCAGTATTTAAGTTCGATACCTTCGACCCGGACACTAAGAAAAAAAAGGATGAGACGGACGTCTATACCTTAGGAGCGAATTTGTACTTTAACCAATGGTCGTTCCTGCAAGTCAACTATGAAGACAAGGTCGAACACGGGGCGAAGGTAAACAATAACGCCGCTACAGGGCAACTGACATTGCAGTTTTAAGGAGGATAGAAATGAAAAAGCTCTTTCTTGTTTTTTTGCTGATTGGATCTGCCTTTTCAAATGTCCGGTTTACTTCGGCTGCTGAAAGGAAGTTTGAGGGGACGATAACCTTATCAGGAGCATGGGCGGTATATCCGACTGCAGTAGCCTGGGCTGAGGCGTTCCAGAAAAAGCACCCAGGGATCAAGATAGATATATCAGCGGGCGGGGCAGGGAAAGGAGCCGCCGACGCGATAGCCGGGCTCGTGGATATCGGCATGGTCTCAAGGGATCCTGATCCGGCTGAGCTTAAGAAGGGCGTAACACCGGTCTACATACTGCATGACGCAGTATTTCCCATTGTGAGCGAGAGGAACCCTTCCATTGAGGGCATTCTGAAAAAAGGCATCAATAAGGAGAAGTGGTCGGGCCTCTACATTATCGGTCTCTTCTCCACATGGGATGATATCACCGGAATAAAGACAGGCAAAAAGGTACATGTCTACACCCGTTC
>DAIDBB010000111.1 GCA_027310325.1 bacterium
TAACGGGACGGTCAGTAATACAGGCGCATGTTCGGGCCAGTTTTATATCTTCAGCGGCACGGCCGGGGAATGCCGGCCTCCTGGAACCCAGACGCAGTTCAAGAACTGCTGCAACTCGGCGACCGCAACGAACGGTTCGTATTGTGATACGGCGAAGGAAGGCCAGGTGACTCAGCAGGCAGCGAACAACATGTGTCATTACGTCGGCACATATTGCAGGGAATCATGGGCCCTTATAGGATGCGTTCAAAGCATGAAAGTCTATTGCTGCTTCAAATCCAAGCTCGCCAGGATCATAAACGAGCAGGGTAGACAACAGCTCCAGAGCTTCCAGCCCGATATGTGGGGTACTCCGCAGAATCCGAGGTGTCGCGGGTTCACCCCCGAGGAATTTCAGATGCTGGACTTCACAAAAATTGACCTTACGGAGTTTTTCAATGACATCAATGCCAATCTCCCTTCGGCCACGAGCATACAGCAGGGGGCTCAGCAGAAGATCAACAATTTTCAGCAGAATATCCGGTAGCGGCTTTGGTTTTTATCAGGTACTGATAGTCCTGCTCGCTGCGGTCTTCTGTCTGTCATGCGGACACGCGACCGCTAAGACCATAGGTCGCTCCGGGAATACCTACCGTATAGCCGAGCCTGATTCCCTGAAGGAACTGGAGGATAAGGCTACCTCGCTGGACCCGGATAAGGTCATCGACAAAAAAGAGGCCGTCCGTAAGATAGAGAAGTACCGCCCTCACAACGCCGTGAGCCTGCCGTCTGCGAAGAATGATAAAACCTTTCTTGTTGATATGTCCTATATGCTCGAAGTCGATATTCAGGACGGCAAGGGCAATATTCTTTATCCGAAGGGGTTTGTCTTTAACCCGCTTGAGTATGTGCCGTTCTCCAGGACCATAGTCGTCATCAACGGGGCTTCAGAGAACGAGATTGGTTGGTTTATGGCCTCGGAATACTACAGAAGAGCGGATGTCCTGGTCCTTGTGACAGGCGGGACGTGGAAAGACCTTATGGGCAGATTCAGGAGGAATGTCTTTTACCTGACCGAGCCCGTGGCAAAAAGGCTCAGGCTTTCTGCCACTCCGTCGGTTATCGTTAAAAAGGATAATAAATATATGGAGGTCAGAGAGGTACATGTTCCTGACAAAAAGGATATTGCAGGCCGCGGTAATTAGTATTTTCCTGGCGGTTTTTCTTGCGACCCCGGCAAAAGCTACCTGTACTACCAAATTCAATCTGCTGAACCTTGTCAACTGGCGCTCCATATTTCCGATAAGTATCGCAGGAGTGGATTGGGTAC
>DAIDBB010000140.1 GCA_027310325.1 bacterium
TCTCTAAGATGCTCAAATACATGCCAGAAAGTTATGGCGTTAAAGTTGGTTTCAGGAAATTTTGTGTCCTCCAGCCTGCCGAACCGGAGATCTAAGCCATTTATCTTTCTCCCTTGAAGTATCCTTTTGTCAAGCTCAAGCCCTGTTGAGGCCCATCCCCTTTCGGCCATAAGGGCAAGGAAATCCCCTCTCCCGCAGCCGACGTCGAGGATGCTGCCCTTGCCTGAATAGCGCTCTACCCTTCTGCAGCGTCCAGTCCTGAAAAGTCCGATTATCTTCTCAATGGGCGAAAAAAACCTTGTAGAGTCGTCTTCCCTGTAAGCGGAGCTCGAGTATATTTCCTTTAATCTTTTATCGTCCAGGAACGGGTCTGTCTTGCCGAGCTTGCAGGTCCTGCAAAAGAGTATGTCATAAGGCCCGCCGTCCGCCTTTATCCCGTTGAAACCAGTCTCGAAGGTCTCCCCGCAGAGAAAACACGACCTCTTGGCTTTTTTGTTTCTACCAATGGAGCTCGATCGCATTAAAAAGCCCTGAAAGTAAGCATATAATTTTAAAATAACCTAAAATAATAAAAATAACAAGGGGCTTTTAAC
The DNA here is from genome assembly GCA_027310325.1 of bacterium. Classification (GTDB taxonomy): domain Bacteria; phylum Desulfobacterota; class GWC2-55-46; order GWC2-55-46; family GWC2-55-46; genus JAKAIQ01. Next base: position 594 of record DAIDBB010000140.1, read on the forward strand.
CGTGCCGGATGGGTTTGGACTTTCAGGCGGCCTTGCCCTTAAGTTCTTTTATGAGTTTTTTTGCCTTTTTAAGTATCTCCTTTTCGTCATCATATTTCATCAATTTGACGGCTTCGTTTATATCAAACCACCTGCATTCCTCGACCTCCTCGTCATGCTCGTCCACCGACCCTCCTGCATACTCCATAAGAAAAAAATAGACTATCTTAAAAATTCTCCGCATCCGGCCTTCATCCCTTAACATAAAGAAATAGTCTATATGCCCTATTTTAGTGAGTATTTTACCATCAAGACCCGTCTCCTCCTTCACCTCCCTGTGAGCGGTCCTCGCCAGGTTCTCTCCCTTTTCATTGAGCCCCTTCGGTAGCGCCCACACCTTGCCGCCCTTGACCGATATGAGGGCGACCTCGATGTGGCCTCCAGAAGGCCTGAAGATAACACCCCCGGCTGAGATCTGCCTTTCCGTATTCATCGGACCTTAAGCCCTTCCGCGGCCGCCATGTTTAATGCCTCCTCAAACTCGTCTTCAGTTATCCGTCTCGACAGGTCCTTCAGTTCATGGGCCCTGAAACAGGGCCTGTACTGGTCCATTATGTTTACAAAGGCGTTAACCGACACTTCCTTTGCTATAAACCTCATGACGTCCTTTGTCCCGGCTAGCCCTCTCGGCAGTACCAGGTGCCTTATAATGAGCCCGCGTACAGCAACGCCGGTGCTATCCGTAACAAGGTCTCCGGCCTGGCGCTGCATCTCAAGGACCGCTGATTTTGCCGTCTCGAAGTAGCCCTTTACTCCGGAGAGTTTAAAGGCCACGTGGTCGTCGCTATATTTTATGTCAGGCATGTATATGTCGAATATCCGCTGGAGGAGTCTAAGGGTACGGACCTCTTCATATCCCCCACAGTTATAGACAAGGGGTATATCGAGTCCGTTTTCTACGGCCCCGGGAAGGCTCGCCACGATCTGAGCCGCCTGATGGGTCGGAGAAACGAAGTTTATGTTGTGGCATCCCTGCCTCTGGAGACGTATCATGACTTGGGAGAGATCGTCTACGGAGATTTCATCCCCCTCGCCTCCATGGCTTATGTCATGGTTCTGGCAGTAGACACATCCGAGATTGCAATGCGTAAGGAATACGGTGCCGCTGCCGCTATAGCCCGAAAGAGGGGCCTCTTCGCCGAAGTGCGGTTGCGCGGCTGATATGACGGGTAGAGCCCCGGCCCGGCACGCCCCGCGCTCGCCTTTAAGTCTATCTACCCGGCATTTCCGAGGGCAGAGGGTACAGTCTGTGAGGATATTATTCAGGGCGCTAATCCTCTGAAATAACTCCCCGCTCTCATAAAGATCTACGTAGCCTGGACGTTTGGATTTCATCGAATGTTTATTTAAGTTACTGACCCGCTGGACAAGCGAGCGTATGGTAAAATTATACCATGGGAAGGGCGTAAAACTCAGGAGGAAATATAACTATGGCGCCGGCAAAGACATGCTGTATCACAATGTGGCCTTTTTAAAAAACTCCTTATCGCTTTTGCACTTTACGCAGACGGTAGCGAACGGCATGACCTTCAGCCTTTCCTCCTCTATTTCTCCTGCACACTCGGAACATACGCCATACGTTCCTTCTTCCAGCTTTCTCAGGGCCTCGTCCATCTTCTCAAGCTCTTCGCGCCTTATATCCGCCACCGCTATCCCTGTATCCTCTATGATGTCTATAAGCGCCATCTCCTCGATGTCGCGAGGGTTGTCGAACTGCGCATTGTACTCTTTGCCGAGCTTTCTGAAGAGCTCATCACGGAGTTCGATCCACATCTTCCTTTTCCTGTCGAGAAGTACTTTTTTAAGCCTGTTTGCGCGTATGGAATCCTTGCCTGCCATCTGAGCCTCCTCTTTTGCGTTATTAATACCACCAGACCGGCATATTTCAGGAAAAGATTAACAGACCGGATGCTCCCCTCTTGAAAGTTCGCCTGTAAAGACGTTAATGCCGGCCATGAACTCATCTATTATAAAAGATACGTTTTTTCTTATTCCGGCTCTGTCAAGGCGCTTTCCCGGTATGACTTTTACGTACACATGTTTCGGCTCATCCACGGGTGAGCCTATCTGGCTTAAAAGCCATACATATACCTCTTTGATGCCTTCTATCCGCTCATGGATCTCATTTGCCATACGGTGCGTAAGGACCGTATAGATCTTACCAACGTGGCTTACGGGGTTCTTGCCGGCCGCCGCCTCGGTTCCCATAGGCCTATTGAGGGAGATGACCCCGTTTACCCTGTTGCCTCTGCCGACCTGACCCGAGTCGGCGTCCTCGGCGGAAGTCCCAAGGAGCGTCAAATATACGCCGTTAACTCCGTGGCCTTTGATATCGAGCGTATTAAAGTTTAGGCTAACGGAGCTAAAAGCAAGCGAGCCCAAAAAAGTCTTAAGCGCCCCGTAAACATCTTTTTTTATGTGAAAATACTCTTTCTCGTTCTTTATGAAGCCGGTTAAAAACGGACACGCTACCGTAATATCGAGCTCGCTGCCCCTCCGTATCCCCATCACCTTTACATCTTCCCCGGTTTCCGGGAATCTAAGCTTAAAGGCCGCTGAGTTCATAAACCGTTCGGTTTCAAATACCGCCTTCTCCGTTATCGTCAGCGGGGCGTAGCCTACGGCCGCAGAGGTATCGTTGGCGACCTTTATCCTTCCCTTTCTGTCGAATATGTCCCCAAGCTCTATCGAGCCGGGCTGGAGCACAACGCGCACCTTTAGGTCGCGTACAGGGTCTACATGGGGGAGGTTCCCCTTGAACCAGTCGTGCGTCTCTCTTACGGCGATATCGGTGACAGGTACACGTATTTTCCCCCCCTTGAAAGTAGCCCTGTCTCCGATTATAAATTCCATGGGCTTAAGGACCCTTCCGCCTCCGAAGGTCTTATCGACCTGGCCGGCGACGAGCAGGCCCTTGTCTATATTATGGTGAAGAACGGAACCGAACTTGCTTATATACTCCCAGCTAAGAGCGACCGAGATCCTATCCATGACCGCGTCACAGATATAATCCGGATGCCCCGTGCCTTTTCGTTCTACAATTTCAACGGCCTGTTCAGCTACGGGGAGATCCTTTACTATCTCTATCGAGACCTTCTGCACGATTGATTAATTTTAAAAAGACCGTTTCAAATTTCGCGATAATATAAGGTCGCGGACGCTCGGATCATGCCTATTGGCTATTCGTCTTAAATGTTTTTTTTAAGCCTTCTTTCCTTTTTGAGTATCTCTCTATTTTGCTATAGATGCACCCGCAATACTTCTGCCTGTAGAGCCCTTTTTCCTTCGACTCGTTTATCCCGTCCTGCCACCCGGCCCTAAAGTCCTCATAATAAAAAAGTATGCCGTATTTTTTGCCGAGGTCAACCCCGAGCTCCTTTATCTCTTCGTGGTTCTGGTATCTACTGTAAAGGAGTGACGATGAAAAAGCGTCAAACCCGTTTGATTTCGCCGCCTTCGCGGTCTCTTCGAGCCTTACGCCATAGCAGTATCCGCATCTCCGGTCTTTTGGAGGATGTTTTTGTTCGCCGGTCGAGGCCTTAAGGTGCCTTATAAAGGGAAGCGGCTTGTATTCCTCGTGAAGTATTACGTTTATCGAGAGGAATCCGGCCAGTGTCTTAACGGATGAAAGCCTCCTTAGAAATTCAGAATGCGGGTGTATGTTCGGGTTATAGAAAAAACCCCAGACCTCGGCGCGGTCGCCAAGCATGGACTTCAGGGGATATATGGAGCAGGGGCCGCAGCACATATGCACAAGTATGCGGCTGGTCTTACTCGCTTCTCCGTTAAGGAGGCGGTGGGAGAGTGACGAGCCTGTCGCCTCTTTCATTTCCATGACCGTTTTCGATGAAATCCGTTATACGGACCATAAGGCTTTTACTGCAAGCATATCGGCTTTTATAAAAAGAGCAACCGCGTATGGAACTAAAAGAGCTTATCCTGGCTTTCATCGGGGGTTCTGCCTCTGAAGATCCTGCCCATGTGCTTGTAGGCCAGTTCCGTGGCGACGCGCCCCCGCGGGGTCCTGTTTAAAAAGCCTTCCTGGATGAGGTAAGGCTCATACAGGTCCTCTATAGCGTCCCTCTCTTCCTGAAGCGCTACGGCGAGCGACTCGACCCCGACCGGCCCCCCGCCGAATTTGTCTATTATGGTAAGGAGTATCCTCCGGTCCATCTTGTCGAAACCCTTCGAGTCGATCTCAAGCATCGTAAGGGCCTCAGTTGCAACTTCCCTCGTTATTACGCCGCCGGCCTTAACCTGGGCGAAGTCCCTTACCCTTCTTAAAAGCCTGTTGGCGACCCTCGGGGTGCCGCGGGACCTTCCGGCTATTTCGGCGGCCCCATCGGGGTTGATCTTGATCCCGAGGATAGAGGAAGACCTTGTAACTATTGTCATTATGTCCTCGGCGGAATAAAAATCGAACCTCAGTATCACGCCGAACCTGTCTCTAAGAGGAGACGTCAGAAGTCCGGCCCTTGTAGTTGCGCCTATAAGCGTAAACCTCGGTATATCCAGCCTTACGGACCTTGCCGACGGCCCTTGTCCTATCATGATATCTATGTGATAGTCTTCCATCGCCGGATAGAGAATCTCTTCGATGGCGCTGGATAGCCTGTGTATCTCGTCAATGAAGAGGACGTCCCTTTCCTCAAGGTTCGTAAGAATGGCGGCGAGGTCCCCGGCCTTGTCTATGACCGGCCCTGAAGTGGTCCTTATCTGGCTGCCGAGCTCGTTTGAGATTATGTGCGCCATCGTGGTCTTGCCGAGCCCGGGCGGCCCGTAAAAAAGGACGTGATCGAGGGCCTCTCCGCGCGCCTTCGCCGCCTTTACAAAGACCTTAAGGTTCTCCTTAAGCCTCTCCTGGCCTATGAAATCGTCGATGTAGCGCGGGCGTAAGCTCGCCTCGATCCGCTCGTCTTCCTCAAGTCTGATTGGCGCTATGTCACGTTCATCCATATCCCTACCGCTTATAATTTAGCTATTTTTTTGAAAGCAGTTTCAGGGCCTCTTTAAAAAGGTCCTCAAAAATAAAACCAGCCGGCAAGAGGGACTTTGCCTTCTTTACCGCCTCGACCGACTGTGAGTTCTTATAGCCGAGATTATCGAGGGCGGATATGACGTCCACCGTCAACAAGTCCTTGCCGGCCTCAGGCTCCTTTGTCTCCCCGGTCCTCCCTATATTTTTTATCTTGTCTCTGAGCTCGAGAATCAGCCTTTCGGCGGATTTGCTCCCGATTCCCGGGATAGCGCTCAAACGGCCCTTGTCGGAACCGGAGATCGCCGAGATAAGGTCGCCTACCGATATGCCCGAAAGGATATTGCGGGCGAGCTTCGGGCCTATCCCGGATACGCCTATAAGTAGCGCAAACGCCTCTTTCTCTTCAAGGGAGAGGAACCCGTACAACTGTATGGCGTCTTCTCTGAGGTGAGTATGTACGTTAAGAGAGACGGTTTCGTTCACTTCAGGAAGCTTGTAAAACGTTGAGAGAGGGATGAAGACCTCGTATCCTATACCGTTTACATCTACGACGACCGAATCCATGGATTTGTGGGCTAATCTTCCGTTGATGTGGGCTATCATAGGATAAGAGAGGGTTTAGCCTCCGATAGTATCGTCCTGGCATGAACGGGCCGGAATGCCTTCAGTGGACAGGCGCCTGTTCTCGAGTCCCGGGCGGAAGTGATGTATATGACAGATGGCTATGGCTAGCGCGTCGGCCGCGTCGGCTTTGAGCCGGGCCTCCGTATTCAACAACATTTTGACCATCTTCTGGACCTGCTCTTTGGTGGCGTTCCCATAACCCGTTACGGCCTGCTTTACGCTTCTGGGCGCGTACTCGTAAACCGGCACGCCCGATGAAGCCGCGCATAGGAGCGGAATCCCCCTCGCCTCCCCGAGCTTTATGGCGCTATCTACGTTCTTGGCGAAGAAGACAGACTCTATTGACATCGCGTCGGGCTTGAACTCGTCGATAATTTCTTTGAGGGCCTTCGAGATGGCCAGCAGCCGTTCCGGCAAAGGGGCTGACGGATCAAGGAGCAGTTGTCCATTGGATACGTGGGCCACTTTGCCGCCCTTTACCTTGTCTACCACGCCGTATCCCGTAATGCGGCTCCCAGGGTCTATACCAAGTACTCTCAAGGTCTCCTCAAACAGGTTTTATCAAACCTCAATACTCCAGGGAAAGAACCAAGGTCCGCTCTATGGCAGACGCCAAAATAAAATCCGGCGCTAAGCTATCTTGGCCATCTCCTGGGAAGGTATGTCGAAGTTGGCATAGACGTTTTGAACGTCGTCAAGGTCTTCAAGTTCTTCAAGAAGATTCAAGACCTGAGTGGCGGTCTTCCCCTCAACCTTTACAGTTGTTTTTGGGACCATCGCGATGTCGGCGCTCATGTAGACAAGACCGAGCTTGTCGAAGTTCGCCTTCACCCTGGCGAACTCGGTAGCGTCCGAGTATACCTCGAATATCCCGTCATCCTGGTTGCTTATTACGTCCTCTGCTCCGGCCTCAAGGGCCGCCTCCATAAGCTTATCCTCGGTAACGGACTTTATATCGAATGTGAACATCCCCTTCTTCTCGAACATCCACGCCACCGACCCGCTCTGCCCGAGACTCCCTCCGAACCTCGAAAAGGCGTGCCTGATCTCGGAAGCGGTCCTGTTTCTATTGTCGGTCATGAACTGCACCAGTACGGCTACCCCTCCAGGGCCGTAGCCCTCGTACATGCCTTCCTCGTAATTGACGTTCTGAAGTTCGCCCGCGCCTTTTTTTATCGCTCTTTCTATGTTATCCGCCGGCAGGTTTTCAGTCCGGGCCTTCTCAACGGCCAACCTCAGGCGCGGATTGCCCGCGACGTCGCTACCCCCCATCTTCGCGGCTACCATTATTTCCTTTACAAGCTTTGTAAATACCTTCCCCTTCTTCGCGTCGCTCCTGGCC
>DAIDBB010000145.1 GCA_027310325.1 bacterium
GTGACCGAATCCCTGAACCCTTTTTCTATGATTATGTCCATGACCTTCTGAAGGTTGCCGAGCGAAATAAGGGCCCTCCCGCCCTTTACGAGGGAGGAGGCCTTCTTTATGACCTCTTCCTCGCCGTAGAAGGTTGTGAGGTTCAGGAGAAGCTTTTTATCGGCCGGGCTTACTTTTTTGCCGAGGTTTTCGAGGAGGCTTTCGAGCCCGGAATAATCCTTTATGGCTATTGCCTCCTTCAAGAGCTTCCGTTCATCGGCTTCTATCGGGATGGGCTCGAGTATGGCCTTCAGGAACCCCACGTCCCCGACGTCTATCTTGAAGTTCTTGAGGCCCGATTCCTTCAGCGACTCAACCGCCATTATTATCATCTCCGCGTCGGCCCCTGGGTCTGCCTTGGCCGAGATGTACTCTGCGCCTATCTGCAGCACCTCCCTGCTTTTCCCGGCGCTCGCCTCCTGGTACCTGAGGACGTTTTCGCTGTAGCTGAGCTTAAGGGGAAGGGTATAATCCCTCATCCTGGTGGATACCACCCTCGCTATCTGAGGGGTGATATCCGGCCTTATTGCGACCACGCGTCCGGTGGATGGGTCTATGAACTTAAGGACCCTGTCCTTCAAGCTTTCGCCCATCCCGAGGGAAAGGACGTCCACGTATTCAAGAAGGGGGGTTATTATCTTCTGGAATCCGTGCCTTTCGAATACTGAGAGTATCCCGGACTCCGCTCTTACGATCTTCCGTGACTCCTCAGGGAGGATGTCCCTTACGCCTTGCGGAAGCGATATGGTGGGCAGTTTGACCATTGCACAAGCATTTCACCCGGTCCTGCCCGATGGCAGGACCGGCAATCCCGATTGATAAAATCCCTAAGTCCTAAAAAACGCCGGGCGGGCGCGTAGCTCGCGGAAAATGAGAGCGTTTGAGTCGTGGACGGGCGGCCCCGGCGAAACCGCCTTAGAGGTCCACCACCCTTGCCGAGATCATGTTCGGAAGCTTCAGTACCTTTTCCAGAAGGCCCTTTGAAACAGGCGTATCTATGTTCCATACGGAAACGGCCTCTCCGCCCACGGTCTGTCTTCCGAGATGGAGTCTGGCGATATTGACCTTGTTGTCAGCGAGAAGCGTGCCGACGTTTCCTATGACGCCGGGCTTGTCCTCGTTAGTGAGAAGGAGGAGGTGCCCCTCCGGTATAGCGTCGAGGAAGAACTTGTCTATCCGAACGATGCGCGGCTCCTTCTTGCCGAAGAGCGCGCCTTCGACGATGTTCTCGCCCCTGTTGGTCTTTACCCTTATCGTGATAGAGCTTGCGAAGTCGATCGACCTTGAGCTCTTTATCTCGACGACCTTTATACCTCTTTCCTTTGCGACGAAGGGCGCGTTAACGAAGTTGACGTAAAGGTCGAGGACCTGGTCGAGGAGCCCCTTTATGCAGGCTATGCTAATCGGGGCGACGTCGTAGCTTACGACGTCCCCGCTGTACTCTACGGTTATCTCCTCTATCCCGCCTTCGAGGATCTGGCCCTGGAAGCTCCCGAGCTTCTCGCCGAGGTTTATGTAGGGCCCGAGGCTGGCAAGAAGCTCGGCGGGTATCGAAGGCACGTTAACGGCGTTTCTTATGGTTCCGTTTACGAGGTAGTCGGATATCTGCTCGGCTATCGCTATCGCGACGTTCTCCTGGGCCTCATGGGTCGAGGCGCCGAGGTGAGGGGTGAGTATTACTTCTTCAAGGCCTAAAAGCGGGTTGTCCGGCGCAGGGGGCTCCTTCTCAAATACGTCAAAGGCGGCCCCGGAGACCGTCTTCGCCTTTATGGCCTCGGCAAGGTCGGCTTCGCATACGATGCCGCCCCTCGCGCAGTTTATGATCTTAACGCCCTTTTTCATCTTCTTGAACGTCTCGGCGTTTATGATGTTTTTCGTCTCGTTACTCAAGGGGATATGGATGGTGATGAAGTCGCTCTTTTTGAAGAGCTCGTCCATAGAGACGAGGGTCACCCCGAGCTTGTCCGCGGCCTCTGCCGAGATGTACGGGTCGTACGCTATGACGTTCATCCGCAGTCCCAGGGCCCTCGAGGCAACGACGCTTCCGATGTTCCCGACGCCCAGGACCCCCAGTGTCTTGCCGGTAATTTCGGTGCCCTCGAATTTTTTCTTCTCCCATTCGCCCTTTCTCATGGAGGCGGTCGCCTGGGGTATCTTACGGGCCAGCGCCATCATCATGGCTATGGCGTGCTCGGCGGTCGTGACGGTATTTCCGCCGGGCGTGTTCATAACGACGATGCCCCTTTTCGTGGCGGCTATGGTATCGATGTTATCGACGCCGGTGCCGGCCCTTCCGATGACCTTAAGGTTGTCGGCGGCTTCCATTATCTCGGCCGTTACCTTTGTGGCGCTCCTTACGACGAGGGCGTGGTATTCCTTTATCTTCGCCTTGAGCTCCTCGGGCTTGAGCCCTGTAATTACGTCGCACGTCATGCCCGGGGTGTTCTTCAGCACCTCGACGGCCTTGGACGACATGCTGTCGCTGATGAGTATCTTCATTATTTGTAACCCTCTAGGAGAATTTTTTGGGCCGCCCCCACGCCTTTGCCGAATTCGACCTTGTGGCCGAACTTCGATAGCGCCATCTCGATGGACGAGATGGAGGTTATGATGTCGAACGTGTCTACGTAGCCGAGGTGGGCGATCCTTAATAGCTTGCCCTTCAGATGGTCCTGCCCGCCGGCAAGCGTAATACCCATCTCGTCGCGGAGGTACTTTACGAGCTTTCCGCCGTCGACACCTTCAGGGACGAATACGCCGGTCGCGGCGTTACTCGGGCTATCGGGGGCGAGGAGCTTTAAGCCGAGCGCGGTCGATGCCGCGCGAGTGGCCCTCGCGAGCCTGTCATGGCGCGCAAAGACGTTCTGGAGCCCCTCTTCCTTTATGAGCTTTAACGACTCCCGGAGTCCCGTTATGAGGGACGTCGCCGGTGTATAGGCCGTCGTATTGTCCTTGAGGTTCTTCCTCTCCTTCTTGAAGTCGAAGTAGAACTTCGGGCACTTCGCGGTCTCCTGGAACTTCCACGCCTTTTCGCTCAGGGCCGCGAAAGCGAGGCCCGGAGGGAGCATGAAGGCCTTCTGCGAGCCGGAGACGAGGACGTCTATGCCCCAGTCGTCCATCGGGATGTCGAAGACGCCGACGCCGGTTATGCCGTCGACAATGAGGAGGCAGTCCTTGCCTTTTGTAAGGGCCGCAAGCTCCTTTACCGGGTGCGCCGCGGTCGTTGAAGTTTCGCTGGCCTGAACGAGAACCCCCTTGACGTTGGGCTTTTCGTCGAGGACCTTCTTAACGGCGGAGGGGTCTACGGCCTTCCCCCATTCGACGTTTATCCAATTGACCTTGAGCCCGTAGGCCTCGGAGATCTTGCCCCATCTTTCCCCGAACTTTCCGCCGTTTACGACGATGACCTCGTCCCCGGGGGAAAAGAGGTTTACGATCGACCCTTCCATGGCGCCAGTGCCGGAGGCGGCCAGTATAAGGACGTCCTCCCTTGTCTGGAATACGTATTTAAGAAGGTCCGCCGCCTCCCTGAAAATCCCGGAGAACTGCGACGTCCTGTGATGTATAGCGGGCTGCGCCATGGCCAGCAAAGCCACCTCAGGCACGGGTGTGGGCCCCGGCGCTAAAAGATATTTCTTTCTCATACCTTTCAGACTCCTCCTTTATGAATATAAGATAACGTATATTTATTTTTAGACAGACTCTTAAAGCTAACAAAGGGATGGCGTTATGTCAAGGAAAATTGGGTAAGCCGCAAGGGGCTGAACCGGCATGATTTTCAGCGAGGTTTCTGCTTATTTCAGCAAGGACTAAGCATGGTTTGCCGCGATCGCGCCTTCGGAAAAAGTGTACTCGTCACTTCAGGGACTTTATGTATTCTGTAAGGGCCGTTATCTCCGCTTCCGTTAGTATCCCTTTCTGAGAAGGCATTACGGCGGGATACCCCACGACCATGTCGTAGTTGGGGTCGAGCTCGGACCTCTTTATGTATTCATCGTCGACTGCGACCTCCCTCTCTTTCCCGTTCGTTACTACCCTTACCCTGGAGCCGTATATGCCCTTCCATGAGGGGCCGATGATCCTTGAGCCGTCTATTGAATGGCATGCAGAGCAGCCCTTTGTACTG
>DAIDBB010000155.1 GCA_027310325.1 bacterium
GTCGAGGTGACCCAGGGCGACAAGACCTTTTTGGTCTATGTCGACTACGCGAAGAAATACCTTGTCGAGGGCAAATTCACTGCGCTTGAGAAGCTCGGAGAGCCCCCGCCGCTCGCAAAGGTAGACCTGAAGAAGATACCCCTTGATAACGCCGTGGTCTACGGGAACCCGAAGGCCGAAAAGAAGGTAATAGTATTCGACGACCCGGAATGCCCGTTCTGCAGGAAGCTGCATGAGGAGATAAAAAAGATAAACAAGGAAAGAAAGGACATCGTTTTTTATGTAAAGATGTATCCGCTTCCGATACACCCGGACGCTTATGAAATAAGCAAGTCGATCGTCTGTGGAAGGTCGCCCAAGCTCCTCGATGATGCCTTCGCCGGCAAAAAACTCCCGAAGGCGAACTGCGAGACCGCCGAGCTGGACAACAACATAAAGCTCGCCGGAGAGCTCGGCATAAAGGGCACCCCTGGCCTGATCCTGCCGGACGGAAGGCTCTTCCCGGGCTACGCCCCGGCGGACACCCTCCTTGACCTTATAGACCACCCTGAAAAACCGTAATTAGACCTTAAAGAAGGGGAGAATTTAAAAAATCTCCCCTTCTTTCTTTCCCTGGTACCCGTCAGAAACGAATTCTCTTGCTTTTTAAACGATAAAAGTATATAAAACGGAAATAATCGCCTCCGGCGGCTGGGATCCTGGACCGGGGGATTTTTTTGACTGGAGCCGGCGGGGGGAATTGAACCCCCGACCTACTGATTACGAATCAGTTGCTCTGCCCCTGAGCTACGCCGGCAAGGATTGAGAAGGCAAAAGCCAATCTATTAAAAATACGGCATGGCCTCTGATTTGTCAAGAATTTTAGGAGCTAACTCCATTACCACCCAAAATTGAAAAGCGGTTCGATCAAGGCCCAAGGACAGGAAATGCCAATAAAACTGGAAACCCGAGGTACGGAGAACGGCAACAAGGTCCTTATCATCGATGATAACCGCACCACCAGCAACATGCTTGAGGAGACGCTCCGGGCCAACGGATACGAGACGCGGCACTCCCCAGACGGAAATGACGGTTTGAGGCAGGTGGAGGAATGGAAGCCCTCCGTAGTCCTCCTCGACCTCGTCATGCCCGGCCCTGACGGCAACAAGGTCTGCAGCAAAATAAGGGAGATGAAGCTCCCGAACCGCCCCTCTGTAATAATAGTCTCCGTAAAAGACGACAAGGAGTCGATAGTGAAAGCCCTTTTGCTGGGCGCCGATGATTTCATAGTAAAGCCCTTCGAGGAAGGGGAGATCGTCGCGAGGGTCAGGGCGCAGCTCCGGATAAGCGATTTCTACAGGGAGATCGAAGAAGACAAACGCGCCCTTGAGACCATCCTCGACGTCTCCAACGCCGTCTCCGCGACCCTCGACCCCTCCGAGATCCTTAATATAATCGTCACGAGGGTCGCGTCGATCACCCACGCGCTAAGGTGTTCAATAGTCCTCATAACGAAGGAGGACGAAGGGTACGTGCTCGCCTCGCACGAAGACCCGGCCGTAAGGGAATTGAAGATCGACCTTTCAAAATATCCTGAAATAAAAAAGGTCATCGCGACAAAGGCCCCTCTCGTAATAGACGACATGGCCGATCATCCGCTCATGGCGATAGTAAAAGAGCAGACGAAAACCCTTAAGGGCGTAAGCGCGCTTATAGTCCCCATAGTCTTCAATGACGAGGTCCTTGGAACGCTTTTCTTAAGATCGAGGAAAAAGGCGAAGGGGAGCTTTTCCACGAAAGAGATAGACTTCTGCAGAATAATAGCCAACTCGGCGTATCATGCACTCAAAAACGCCAGGCTCTTCGAGAAGGTAAGCAAGGAAAAAGACTACCTGCGCGAGATCTCGATAAAAGACCATCTCACGGCCACTTACAACCACAACTTTTTCTACTCGAGGCTCGAGGAAGAGTTTGAAAGGTCGGTGAGGTACGATACGCCGCTTTCCCTCGTCATGATGGACATAGACAACTTCAAGCACATCAACGACACTTACGGTCACCGCACCGGAGACCTCGTTTTGAAGGAGCTTGCTGAAATAATAAAGAAGGGCGTCAGAAAGACCGATATCGTTGCGCGTTACGGAGGGGAGGAGTTCGCCGCCATACTTCCGCACACTTCCTTAAAAGGCGCCACCGAGGACGCCGAACGGCTCCGCCACATGATCGAGTCCCACTCATATGCGGGCCTTTTTAACGAGAAGATAACCGTAAGCGTAGGGGTCGCGACGTACCCGAGGAAGGACGCGGTCAACTCCGGGGACCTCGTAAACCTCGCGGACGACGCGCTTTACAAGGCCAAATGGAGCGGAAAGAACTGCGTAAAGGTAGCTGAACCTCCCAATTAACGGATACCGACGGTCCTTCCCCGGTTATCCTCCGCCCCCTGTTTAATCCCTATCCGGCCCCACAGTCGGCCTTCATACCCGAGGCCCTAAACTACTTACATGTGATCTTTATCGCGCAGAGGCTTCCGCACATCGTGCAGACGTCCGAATCTTCCGGGGGGCTTGTTTCCCTGAGAGACCTGGCGCGCGCAGGGTCTACGGAAAGCCTTATCTGCTCTTCCCAGTCCATGGCCTTTCTCGCCTTCGCCAGCCTTATGTCCGCCTCCATCGCGCCTCTGGTCTTCTTGGCTATGTCCCCGGCGTGGGCGGCTATCTTCGACGCGATTACGCCCTCCTTTACGTCCTCGACGGTAGGAAGACGCAGGTGCTCGGACGGCGTGACGTAGCAGAGGAAATCCGCCCCGCTCGCGGCGGCTATGGCCCCGCCTATGGCCGAAGTGATGTGGTCGTATCCGGGGGCGATGTCGGTTACGAGAGGCCCCAGGACGTAAAACGGCGCGCCCTTGCAGAGCCTTTTCTGAAGGAGTATGTTCGCCTCTATCTGGTCGAGCGGCACGTGCCCGGGCCCCTCTATCATCACCTGCACGCCCTCGTCGAAGGCGCGCTGCGCGAGCTCCCCGAGGGTTATGAGCTCCTCGACCTGGCCCCTATCCGTCGCGTCCGCAAGGCACCCGGGCCGCAGGCCGTCTCCCAGGCTTAATACCATATCGTATTTCTTGGCTATCTTAAGGAGCCTCGGATACTCCTCGAAAAGCGGGTTTTCCTTCTTCCTGAACTTCATCCACTCGGCCGTAAGCGCACCACCGCGGCTTACTATGCCCATTATCCTCCCCTGGTTCCTGATCCTTTCGACCGACTGTCTCGTAACGCCGCAGTGGACGGTTATGAAGTCGACCCCGTCTTCGGCCTGTTTTTCTATTACCTCGAAGATGTCCGAACCTTCCAGCTCGACAAAGGATTTCTTCTTTTTCGAGGCGTCGAGGGCCGCCTGGTATATCGGGACCGTCCCGATGGCCACCGGGGACTCCCTCAAGATCATCTTCCGGATGGCGTCGACATCGCCTCCGGTAGAAAGGTCCATGACCGCGTCGGCGCCCGCCTCTACCGCAACCTTGAGCTTCAGGAGCTCTTCTTCAACGTCGACGTGGTCCTGCGAGGAGCCGATATTGGCGTTTATCTTAGTCCTAAGGCCCCTGCCGATGGCCAACCCGTCTATGTTGTGCCGGTTGTTGCGCGTTATGACGATTACGCCTTCCTCTATGCCCTTGCGGATATACTCGGGGTCAACGCCTTCCTGGAGCGCGGCCCTCTTCATCTCGTCGGTGACGATGCCCTTCCTTGCCGATTCCAATTGGGTCATAAGTGGTCCTCTTTTCTTTAGTACGTTCGATGGCGTGGTTTATATTAATTGTAATTTCTGCCCTCTTCCAGTTCGCTTATAAGTTCCTTTGCATTCCTTAAGATATCAGGGTTTCCGAGGACCGCCGAGATGACCGCAACGCCTTCGGCGCCCGCCCCTATTACTTCCTTTACCCTTTCCTTATTTATGCCCCCTATGCCGTAGACCGGTACTTGTACCCTTTTTTTCACCTCTTTTAGAACAGACGTCCCGAGCGGGCTACCCCACTTCTCCTTTGACTTTGTGAAATAAATAGGCCCGAAGGTTATGAAGTCGGCCCCGTCGGCCTCGGCCCTTACCGCCTCCTCGACGCTATGAGTTGAAACACCGATGAGGCCCGTTTTTCCCAGCATAAGTCTCGCGTCTCTCGCGTTTATCGAGGCCGCGCCGAGGTGGACCCCGTCGGCGCGGGAAAGTATCGCCACGTCTATTCTGTCGTTTATTATAAGCCTTGCCCCGAACTCCGAGGTCTTTTCCCTTAGCTCAAGCGCAAGCGTTAGAAGCTCTCTCCCCTTCATGTCCTTTTCCCGGAGCTGGACCGTTCTGACCCCGGCCTTGAGCGCCTCCCCGACGGCATCCGTAAGGCCATCGCCCGTAATGCGCCTGTCGGTTATGAGATAGAGCCCCGGGTCCCCGGAGAAAGCCCCTTTCTTCGCCATGGGCTACCTTTTTGATTTCGCGGCCTGAAGCTCCGGCTCCCAGAGCCTTTTCGCTATTATGATCGCGCCGACCGCAAGGGCTATTGCCAGGCTAACGAGCTGGGCTACACGTATGGGGCCGAGCATGAGACTGTCTGCCCTGAAGTGCTCGACAACGAACCTTCCGAGCGAATACATGACGATATAGACCGCGAAGATGAAGCCGTTCTTGTGCTCCCTCTTTTTCAGCACAAACCATAGGAACGAGAATATACTTAAGTTTATAAGCATCTCGTATAGCATGGTCGGGTGAGTAGGTATCCCCGGGAACTCGTTTCCCGCAATGCTTCCCGGCGGGAACACTATTCCCCATGGCATGGACGTCGGCCTGCCGTGGGCGTCTCCATTCATGAAGTTACCGAACCTGCCGAAGGCCTGTCCCAGTATTATCGCCGGGGCAACGGCGTCGGCCATGCGCCAGAAAAGTATCTTGTGATTCTTTAGGTAAAGCCACGCTACAAGCGCCCCTCCAAGAAGGCCGCCATGTATCGCAAGCCCGCCGTGCCATATGGCCGGGATCTCCTTCGGATCGGAGATGTAATACCTCAGGTTAAAGAGCACGTAGTATATCCGCGCCCCTATGACCCCGCCGATGACCGTCCACACGATGAAGTTCATGACCTCATCGTCAGTAAGGCCGATCTTTTTCCTCTTTA
>DAIDBB010000158.1 GCA_027310325.1 bacterium
GCCTCTACGTATACCACTGCGCCACGCCTGATATACCGACCCATGTCGCCAACGGCATGTACGGCCTAATACTCGTGGAGCCTGAAGGGGGGCTTCCTCCGGTGGACCATGAATATTATGTCGTGCAGGGTGATTTCTATACGAAGGGCAAGACGGGCGAGAAGGGTACTCAGGACTTTTCGGTCGACAAGTTAAATGACGAACTGCCCACTTACGTGGTATTTAACGGAGAGAAGGGCGCGCTTACGGGAAAAAATACCCTTAAGGCGAAAGTGGGAGATACCGTGCGCCTCTTCGTCGGCAATGGAGGCCCGAATTTGGTCTCTTCTTTCCACGTCATAGGTGAGATATTCGACAAGGTATACATCGAAGGCAGTACCGATGCTGTTAAGAACATACAGACAACGCTCATCCCCGCGGGCGGAGCGGCTATAGTGGATTTCAAGGTCGATTATCCCGGTGCGTATATCCTGGTAGATCACAGCATATCCCGCGCCTTGCACAAGGGCGCTGTGGGTATACTCGAGGTCTCCGGAGAACCTAATTCGGAAATATTCAACCCCACAAAGGCCGGGGCGGCGTCGAGCGGACATTAGCAGGTTTTTGACCGAAGTCCGAGGTGTTCCAGGGGGGTCTCTCTGAAAGGGGAGGCCCCCCTTTACATTTGTCCCTACAACTTGTAGCCGAACTTACGGAGGAGGTCTTTTCTTTCCTCCTTGTCCTTTCCGGTTTCCACACCCCTGGACTTGTACCCGTCTATTACGCCGAGGATGCCTCTACCCGTGCTACTTTCCGCTACTATCGCTTCGACGGGGTTTGCCGTTGCGCAGAATATGCCGCATACCTCGGGCACCGCCTTTACGGCGTTAAGGACGTTTACAGGATAGGCGTCTTTGAGGAAGACGATGAAAGCGTGTCCGCATGAGAGTCTAAGGGCGTTATCTTCGGCTAATTTAATAAGCGCGTTGTCGGTACCCGTGGTCCTCACGAGGCACGGGCCCGATGATTCGCAGAACGCGAGCCCGAACTTTACATTCGGCACCGCACCAACGAGGGCCTCATGTATGTCCTCCACGGTCTTTATGAAGTGTGCCTGCCCAAGGATGAAATTGAGCCCGTCCGGGTTTTCTATATGCACGTTCCTTATGTCCATCCTTACCTTCCTGCCTGTCTTTATCAGCCATGTAAATTATAGCGGCGGAGCCTCTTAAAAGTCAATTTTGTGGAAACGGCCGGTGTAGATA
>DAIDBB010000176.1 GCA_027310325.1 bacterium
AGGGAGAAATAATCACACGGGTCCAGGGTTGCACCCCGGACCCGCAAAAGTTATTCCTGCATAGCACAGAGCAAGAGGGGAAGGGGGCAAAAATTAATCGGCTTTTTAACATGTCAAAGAAAAAAAACCTCCTCGCCGCCGCCGCGTCCGCCCTGGCGGCCTTTCTGGTGTACCTACCGTCTCTTAAGGGCGGGTTCGTCCTCTACGACGACGACCAGTACGTCCTGAATAACCGGCTAATCCGCACGCTCGACCTCGCGTTCTTTAAGAAGGCCTTTACCACGGTCGTGGCCGCCAACTGGCACCCGCTTACGGTCATCTCCTACGCGGTGGACTATAGATTGTGGGGCCTTGCCCCCGAATGGTACCATCTCGAAAACATAGTCCTCCACGCGCTCGACGCCATGCTCGTCGCCCTCCTCGCCTGCCGGCTCTACGGGATGGCGTTAAGGCAGCCGGGCAGGGACAACTCCGCCGGGCAAGCGTTCGCGGGCCTTGTTGCCGCGCTCCTCTTCGCGCTCCATCCCCTGCACGTCGAGTCGGTGGCCTGGATATCCGAAAGGAAGGACGTCCTCTACGCGTTCTTCTTTCTCCTTTCCGTCCTCTCTTACCTGAGCTACGTCCGGACGGGCCGGGCAAAGGCGCTTCATTATGTCCTTTCGCTCGCGTTCTTTGCCCTCTCGCTCCTCTCGAAGCCTATGGCCGTGACGCTCCCCTTGGTCCTCCTCATACTCGACTTCTACCCGCTGGGGCGCTTCCACGACTTCTTCACCAACTTCAGGGTCGTCGCCGAGAAGCTACCGTTCTTCGTCCTCGGCGCAGGTTCGGCGTTATTGACTATCTGGGCGCAGAGGTCGGCCTCTATACTGCCGACCCTCGAAATGATCCCCCTTTCCGCGCGCGTCGCGGGAGCGGTGCGCGGGTACGCGTTCTACGTCTGGAAGATGTTCGTGCCGGTGGGCCTGGCGCCCTTCTACCCGAGGCCCGCGGCCCCCGACGTCTTCGACCACGTCTTCGTCATCTCGGCCGTTTTTGTCTTCGTAATCACCGCCCTTGTTTTCCGGGGCCGCAAGAAGGCCTTCGTCGCCGCGTGGCTCTACTACGTAGTTACGCTTGTCCCGGTAATCGACATAGTCCAGGCCGGGGACCAGGCCGCCGCCGACAGGTACACGTACCTCCCCGTCCTCGGTTTTTTCATGCTCGCCGGGTCTTTCGTCGGCGGGCTTTTCATGAGGAAGAAAGCGGCGGCGGCGGCGCTTACGCTTGCCCTGGCCGTCCCCCTGTCGTATCAGACGATACGGCAGGAGGGGTTCTGGAAGGACTCCATCTCCCTCTGGTCGCGGGAGCTCGACATCTACCCGAAGGTCCCCAGGGCCTTCAACCAGCGGGGGGTCGCATACATGGAGGCCGGCGACTACGCCCAGGCCATAGACGACCTCGATAACGCCATAAGGCTCGACGACGGCATCCCCCGGTTCTACTACAACAGGGGCAACGCCTACTCCGGGGTCGGCGACTTCCGCAAGGCCATCGAGGACTACACGAGGGCGATAGACTTAAGGCGCGACTACGCCCTCGCCTACTTCAACCGCGGCACCGCCTTAGGGAGGCTCACGCGCTATAGCGAGGCCCTCGAAGACTATAACATGGTCATAGTCCTCGACCCCACGTCGATCGCTTACAGCAACCGGGGGATAATAAAGATGTCCCTCGGCGACCTCGCGGGCGCCTTCGAGGACTTCAAAACGGCCGTCGCCCTCTCCCCTGAAAACGCCCAGGCGTGGTGGGACATGGGCGTGGTCTCCCGGAAGATGAACGACCCGGCCAGGGCCGAGTTTTACTTCGGCGAGGCCCGGAAAAGGGGGTTCGGCGGCGCCCTCCACGGGGGGCACGAGGGCCACGGCGGGGGGGACGCCGGCATCGGCCGTTAGTCCCGAATATTAAAAGAAATTAACTCGACGCCCGCCGCATCCTGTGATATTAGTCATATCTTAAAGTTGCATAAAATCGTATATTCGTACTAATATCGCCGGCATCAGGAGCGGCTTATCTCTGGAATCATAGGCGGCTTGAAATGACAGCGTCGTCAGTGGACCACAGGGTCTGCCCGGAGTGTAACGGGGCCTTTTACGCTACGAGCGGAGCGCGGTCG
>DAIDBB010000224.1 GCA_027310325.1 bacterium
GTTGAATGCCAGCCCGTGCGAGCCGCCGGATATCAGATTGATTATGATGAAAGAGCCCAGAAGTATCGCGAAAGCGGTCCCTGAGAATATCGCCGCCTTCCTCCCGCGCCATCCTGCCGTGAGGCGGCCGTGGAGGAGCGCGGCGTAAAGGAACCAGGTTATAAGAGACCAGATCTGCCGGGGCCTCCACATCCAGTAGCTGCCGAGGGCGTGCTGTGACCAGATGGCCCCCGTTATTATGGCGAGCGTAAGGAACGGAAACCCGTACTGAAGGCATTTATAGTTCAGTTCGTCTATCGATTCGAGCGAGGGTAATATGAAGAAAAGCCCCTTGAGCTTCCTCTTCTTAAGGTAGCGCTCCTGGATCATGTACATGATGCCGAGGAAAAACGCGAGGGCGA
The DNA here is from genome assembly GCA_027310325.1 of bacterium. Taxonomy (GTDB): domain Bacteria; phylum Desulfobacterota; class GWC2-55-46; order GWC2-55-46; family GWC2-55-46; genus JAKAIQ01. Next base: position 402 of record DAIDBB010000224.1, read on the forward strand.
AGAAGGCGTTGCCCAGGAACGCGAGCGTGACGTGGACCGGCAGCCAGTAGCTCTCGAGGACCGGCGAAAGGGGGATGATCCTTGCCGGCGCGAACGACGCCATTATGAGGAGCACCAGGGCGAAGGGCGCCACAAAGGCCCCGAGGACCTTCTGCCTGTATTTGAAGAGGACATAGACGTAGAGGGCAACGGTCATCCACGAAAACAAGCTCAAGGACTCGTGCAGGCTCGCAACCGGGGTCCTTCCGGCCTCTATCCAGCGGAGTATTATCGAGATCGTATGAACAATGAAGCCGGCGATAAATATGCCCTGTCCGGCCTTTATGAGGCTATCTTTGCGTACAAAAAGGTAAGAGGAATAGACAATGGTGGCGCCGAGGTAGATTGCCGCCGTTATATAAAGTAGGATATCGCTCATCGTTTAAATGTCATCACGGGCCCCTGACCGTCCGTCCATGCGGTGCGTTGAAACCAGGATGTCCTCGTCATCTCTTTTCGGCGGGCCCTTTGGAGGTCTTTAAATTTATTCCGAGTCTTGGCAGCGTAAAAGAGGCCCCGAGAAGCTTTTTAAGGAAGAGGTTAATTTCTCTTGCCCCCCGGGCGCCGTCCCTCAACCACACAGGTATCGGCGAATCCACCAAGGCCTTGATAACTCTTTCTTTTTTATCATGATTCGCGCCGTTTTTCAATAACTTCTTCCTTACGGCGCCTATGATCGATGTAAATGCGCCGTACTCTTCGCCGATATGCCTTTCAAGGTCGGTCCTGAGTTTTTTCGAAAGCCCCGGGGCCTTGCCCGAGGTCGAGATAGCTACCACGAGCGGGCCCCTTTCTATGACCGATGGGACGATAAAGTTGCAGAGTCCGGGGTTGTCTACCACGTTTATCAGGGTCTTAAGTCCCTTCGCCTCTTCGAAAACTTCGCTATTCACCCGGTCCGACCCGGCCGCGCCCACCACTACAAACGGGGATTCCTCCGAAAGGTCTCCTCTCCTGAAACCCCTTTTTATGAGGCGTATCGCGCCTTTTTCCGAGAGTTCGCGAAGCTTTTTCGTGGCCCTGGGGCTTATCACAGTAACCGAGGCCCCGGCCTTAAGAAGGCTTTCTACCTTCCTTTCGGCTACAATGCCTCCGCCGACCACGACGGAGCGCGCGCCTTTTATATCTAGAAATACGGGGTAATACCGCATCCTGGCGTTCATCGCTTTCAGAGCGGTTTTTTTTGGGGCAGAAACTGCTTCAAAAAGATTATCGCCTTAAAAGATTAAAATTGTCTTAAAATTTCCAATAAATTTTTGTAATGGTCGCGCCAGAGACCTTGCAGGCCATTCGCGTTTGAGAAACGTCATTTTATATCAGGAAATGGGTTTGGAGTAAATCGATTGTACTGTTTAGATAAACCGATGTAGGTGGAATCAAGGCAGACGCCCGGAGATTTTTTAGGAGGTCGCCCGGCGTGAATAAACCTGACACCCTATTCCCCAACCGTTTTCCCTGGCGCTGAAGTGCTTGTTCCTGCCCACTATCATGTGGTCATGGACAATAAGGTCTATGGCAAGGGCGGCCCTGTCGAGGATCTTTGTAAGCTGGCGGTCGGTGTCCGAAGGCGTGGCGTCCCCGCTCGGATGATTATGGACGAATATGACTCCCTGGGCGTTATATTTAAAGGCCTTTTCTATCGCCTTTCTTGGATAGACCGCCGTCTGGTTTATCGTCCCTTCATGAAGGGTTTCAACCGCCAAAAGCTCGTTTCTCGAGTTGAGGTACATGGCAAGGAACTTCTCGACCCGTTCACCGGAAAGCGTAAGATTCAGATAGTCGACGACGTCCTTGGCGCAACGGATGACGTCTTTGCCCATTATCCTCTCTTTAAGGTATACCCCGGCGATGTCCTTAACGAGCTTGAGCATGACCGAGGAGTGGTCGCTCAGGCCGGTCGCCGCCTTCAGCTCTTCGGGAGTGGCGTCAAGTACGCCCCTTAACCCCTTGAACCTCTGTATCAAGGCCCTTGAAAGGTGTTTCACGTCCTTTTTGGGCGCCGCGTAGGTCAAAAGTAGCTCGAGTATCTCGTGGTTCTGGAAGCCGTCGATGGAACCGGACCTGAACCTCTCTTTCAACCTTTGCCTGTGTTCCTTGTTGAACGCTTCTTTGTCGGCAGTTAGAAGTTTCATCATGTAGTGGCGCCGGGATTCTTATAAAGAACCCGTCAAATCCCTCTTGATCCTGGAAGTATAACAACCATAACAAATTTCTTGGGGCCTTTCGCCTGTACTTTTGTACAGTTGCCGGAACGGTCATGCCAACAGCAAAACTTTATATTTTATAACTTTTAGCCAGAAAATAAAACTGCATAGGCTGACAGTTACGTCGAGGCGCGGCTGATGTCATAATGCCTTCATGGAGCTGATATTTCAGGAAGGCGAATTTCTGGTAAAGACACTCTCGACCCACGAGGAGATGGACGCGGCATTCAGGCTACGCCACGAAGTATTCTCCGAAGAGCTCAAATGGGTCCCTACCGATCCCGGATTGATGGAGATAGACGATTACGACAGGGGCTCCTTCAGCGATTATATCGGGGTTTTCGACGGCATGTACGATATCATGGGACACGCGAGGCTCATACCGGACCCGCACCCTTTCATGGTCGAAAAGGAGTTCCTGGGCCTCATGCCTGACGGGAAAATGGTAAGGAAGGGCGCTGACACGGCCGAGATCACCAGGCTCTGCGTAAAGAAGGAAGACCGCTCGAAGCAGCACCTGACGAACGTCTCATACCTCATCTATAAGGGGATATACCAGTGGAGCCTTGCGAACGATATAAGGCATCTTATAATGGTGGTCGAGCAGAAGTACTACAGGCTCCTCAGGCTTAACA
>DAIDBB010000156.1 GCA_027310325.1 bacterium
CTGCAGACGCGCTCCGTCGAGTTCGCTAAAAAATACGAGGTCCCCGTGATGGTAAGGTCGTCGTTTACGGACGCCGACGGGACACTGGTCTGCAAGGAGGATAAGGACATGGAGAAGGTCGTTGTTTCGGGTGTGACCTACAATAAGGACGAGGCGAAGATCTCGGTCCTGAGGGTTCCGGACAGGCCCGGCATAGCCGCCAAGCTCTTCCGCCCGCTCACGGAGGCCGGGATAAACATCGACATGATAGTGCAGAACATAAGTCACGACGCCCACACCGACCTTACGTTCACGGTATCGAAATCCGAGTTCAAAAAGGCTCTAAAGCTCGTTAAGGAGACGGCAGGCCTGATAGAGGCCAAAGACGTCGTTGGGGACCCGAACATAGCGAAGATATCGATAGTGGGGGCCGGGATGAGGAGCCACGCCGGGATCGCCTCCAAGATGTTCGATGTGATGGCGAAAGAGGGGATAAACATCCAGATGATATCGACCTCGGAGATAAAGATATCGTGCGTCGTGGACGTAAAGTACACGGAGCTTGCGGTAAGGGTCCTGCACGACGCCTTCGGGCTCGGAAAAGGCGAAGTGGTCGAGGAGACGGAGTAGGAAGGACTACGGAGTCTTAGAATTTTTACCTTCCCGATTTTTTAAAAACAAGAAATAAAGCCAATGGTAAAACTTTACGACACTACATTAAGGGACGGCACGCAGGCCGAGGATATCTCCTTCTCTGTCGAGGACAAGGTCAGGATCGCCAGGAAGCTCGATGAGCTCGGGGTCCACTTCATAGAGGGCGGATGGCCTGGCAGTAACCCCCGAGACATAGAGTTCTTCAAAGCCATGCGTAAAGAGCGCCTCAGTAGCTCCGTCCTTGTAAGCTTCGGCTCAACGAGAAGGGCCGGGGCCTCCGCAAAGGACGACGCCAACATAAAGGCCCTGCTGTCTTCCAGGACCCCGGCCGTAACCGTATTCGGCAAGACCTGGAAGCTCCATGTCCTGAAGGCCCTGCGGGTATCGCTTGACGAGAACCTTGATATGATATCGGACTCGGTAAACTACCTTAAAAAGAGGGTCAGGGTCCTCTACGACGCCGAGCATTTCTTCGACGGCTACAAGGAGGACCCGGCGTACGCCATGCAGACCCTCAGGGCGGCGGAGGAGGCGGGGGCCGAATACATAGTTTTATGCGACACGAACGGCGGGACGCTTCCGTTCGAGATATCCGGTATAATGAAGGATGTAAGGAGGCATATAAAGACCCCCCTGGGGATCCACGCCCATAACGACTCGGAATCCGCCGTGGCCAATACCCTTGTTGCCGTAAAGGAGGGCGCGGTGATGGCGCAGGGGACGATAAACGGATTCGGCGAGAGGTGCGGAAACGCCAATCTC
>DAIDBB010000252.1 GCA_027310325.1 bacterium
TCTCAAGACGAACCTCGGACTTACAGTTATCCTCGTCTCGCATGACCTTAACGTAGTATTCCGGCACGCCTCTACCGTGCTTTGCCTCAACAGGAAGGGCCTCTGTTTCGGCCCTCCGAAAGAAGTCCTCGATGCCGAGCAGCTTTTAAGCCTTTACGGCGGAGACAGGGCGTTTTTTCAACACAGACACGGCTCTTAGCGGGGAAGGAAGGGCCTCCCGAAAAAGCGTTACCGAGCGAACATGACAATGCACAACTTCATTCTGCCGTTGCTGGTAGCCGTCTTCGTGGGAGCGAGCGCAAGCCTGCTGGGGTCATTTGCAATATTGAAGAGGATGGCGCTCGTCGGAGACGCCCTTTCCCACGTGGCCCTGCCCGGGATGGCCCTGGCGCTCCTCTTTAAATTTAACCCTTTCATAGGTGCCGTGGCCTTCCTTTTCATAAGTGTGATAGGGATTTGGGTGGTCGAGTACAGGAGTTCGCTCTCACTTGAGACTATCGTTGGAGTATTTTTCACTTCAAGCCTTGCAATAGGAGCGCTCATAACGCCGGAGCAGGACCTTATCGAGGCCCTGTTCGGAAATATCGCAAATTTGAGCACTCAGGAGTCTATCGCGTCAATCGTACTTTCAACGGTACTTGTCGTTTCCATTCTCGCGATGCATAAGAAGCTAGCTCTTAATATGGTTTCGCAGGAGATGGCCCAGACCGTAGGGATCAAAAACAGGCGGCTTGAAATCTTTTATCTCTTAAGCTTCGCTCTCGGTGTCGCGCTCGGGATAAGGTTCGTGGGAGCGCTCCTGATGGGCTCTCTCGTCATAATCCCGGCCGCGTCCGCAAAGAACGTCTCAAAAAGTCTTCACTCCTTCATGCTCCTTAGCGTCATCTTCGGAGTTATTGCTTCGGCCGCCGGGATATACGTCTCTCGCCTCTATTCTCTTTCTCCAGGACCTGTCTTTATTATCATAAGCGCCCTTATATTTGCCCTGACCCTCTTATTGCGGCAGCTTAAGAAAGTCGTATAAACGCGGTGACACGGCTCCGTCAGATATCTTTTTACTCAGATATATGCGAGCATCGACACTCAGGCATCCTTTGCCTGCATTTAGGGCAAGAAGCGGGTTTATCTCCATCTGCTCTATCTCCGGGAAGTCTTCTATAAGGCAAGAAAACCTCAAGAGTGTTTCTTCGAGCGCCCCGATATCGGAGGCGGGCCTCCCCCTCCATTCCTTAAGAAGTGGAAGAGTTTTGAGTTGAGAGAGCATCCTCCCGGGGTCCGTGTTCCTCAGAGGATGTATGGAGAACGCGACATCCTTAAGGAGCTCTACCTGGATACCCCCTAGGCCCAGCATAACCAGAGGGCCGAATACCGGGTCTGGTGACATCCCTACGATAAGCTCCCTTGCTTCCTGTATAAGCGGCTGAAGTATCACCCCTTCCATCTCGTTTATCCGTCCGAGAGAGCCGAGCCTTTCAAGGAAGCCCGAATAGGCTTTTTTTACCTCCCCCTCGTCCTTCGCGAAAGCAACGCCACCGATATCCGATTTGTGGATTATGGTCCTGGAGCGTATCTTCATAACGACAGGAAAGCCTATCCGCCGGGCTATTTCCACAGCTTCATCGGCGCTGTAGGCTGTCTTTGTTTCAACTGAAGGTATCCCGTATTCCGAAAGAAGCCTGAGCGCGGCTTCTGGCGGCATCCAGCCCCCTTCAAGGCCCCATTGCCCCACTACCTTTCTGGCCTTTTCGGGGTCTATGTCCTTGAACCTGACTACCCTCCCCTCGGCCCCAAACCTGAAGAGAGCGTAGTTATAGGCGTGGGAAAGGGCCCTAACCGCCTCCTCGGGAAACACAAAGGGCCGTATGGAGTAGCCGGAATCCTTCCGCATGTCTGAAAGGAGCGTTTCAGACATCATGAAGCACGTGACAACGGGCTTATCGACGGAATAACCCGATATAACCTCATTCACCGCCTTGAAGACATCCTCCGGACGCGTAACGAACGGCGGGATGTATATTACTATGATGGAGTCGATATCCGGGTCGTCAAGGAGGATAGATAAGGTCTCTCTGTAGTTTTCGGGCGGGGCGGTCGCTATCATGTCGATGGGATTTTCAACGGAGGCAGAGGCCGGAAGAAACTCCCTCAATCTTTTACGCGTTGGTTCCGAAAGAGGCTCAACCTTGAGGCCTGCCCCTACGCAGGCATCCGCCGCAAGGACCCCTGGGCCGCCGGCGTTAGTTATTATGCCTACCCGGGGCCCCTTTGGGAGGGGCTGGTGTGCAAGGAATTCCGCGGCGTAGAACATCTCCTGTATGGTATCCACCCGTATTACCCCGGACTGCTTGAAGAGGGCATCGACAGCGACGTCGGATACGGCGAGAGCCCCTGTATGGGAGGTAGCGGCCTGCGCCCCGGCCTTGGACCTACCGGCCTTTACGGCGATAATCGGCTTTCTATAAGAGATGCGTCTTGCGGATCGTCCGAACTTTCTGGGGTTTCCGAAGGACTCCATGTAAAGGACTATGACACCGGTATTTTTATCATCTTCCCAGTATTCAAGTAGATCATCGTTCGATATGTCTATGCGGTTTCCGAAGCTTACGAAATTGGCTATCCCAAGGTTAAGGCTCCGGGCGTTGTCAAGCAGTGCCAGGCCGAGGGCCCCGCTCTGCGTGCCGATGCTTAAGTTGCCAAAAGGCGGCGTTACAGGAGAGAACGTGGCGTTTAACTTGACTTCAGGGTCGTTATTCATGATACCCAGGCAGTTGGGCCCTACAACCCTCATCCCGTATGACAGGACCTTCTCCATAAGGGCCTTTTCGAGCGATTTGCCGACCTCTCCCGCCTCGCCGAACCCAGAAGAAATTATTACCAGGCTTCCGATACCTTTTTGAGCGCACTGATCGACCGTTTCCATTACCGACGAGGCGGGAACGACCACTACGGCAAGGTCTATATCGCCGGGGATGTCGAGGACCGTCGGGTATGAAAGGACCCCGGCCACGGAGTCCGTTTTGGGGTTTACCGGGAATACCACTCCGTTGAACCCTTCATCGATCATGTTCCTGAAAAGGGCGCCTCCGACGCTCCTGGGGTCCCTTGAAGCGCCTATGACCGCTACCCTTTTAGGGCATAGAATCTTTCTCACACCCGCGCTCCTGGCGACATGTTCCCGGTAAGCCTGGCGCTTTGAATACTCTTCCTGGTCTTTCAGGTCTATGACTATCTCATAGACGCCGTCGGATAATTGTTTTTCGATCCTGAAGCCGCTTTCATCGAAGACCTCGAGCATCCTGGTATTTTCATCGAGGACCCGCGCCTCAAAACGCGTGATGTTGTAAGCGGTCGCAGCCTTTACGAGCTGCTCGAGAAGAAGGGTCCCTATCCCTCTCAACTGAATATTGTCTTCCACGGTAAAAGCGATCTCTGCGCCCTTGCCATCCGGAAGCGCGTCCCAGCTGCCTACGGCCACGATCCTTTCCTTCTCGCCTTCTCCTGTCGTCGCCACACAGGCGTATCTCCGGGGCGGGGCCGACTCGGTGAAATGCCTGAGGTCTTCCTCTGTCATATGGTCTTTTGAGTACTGGAACCTAAGATACCGGCTTCTTGGGCTGAGCCTGTTGAAAAGCTCTTCCATCCTTTTCTTGTCATCAGGACGAACGAGCCTTATGCGAAGGCTCTGCCCGTTACGGAGTATGACCTCGATACCGTCCGACTCGAGTGTTAACTTCTTTTCGACAGACATTTATTCAACCCGTTATTTTTTTAAGAAACGCTTCATATATATTTTTGCCTTGTTTTAAAAAAAAGCAACAATACGCACAAAAATAAATCTTTAAATATATCAGGACCTCTATTATTATGGTCCACGGGAGGCGTAAAAACATATGGAAACAGTCACAATCGCCCGACCGTCACGGATACTCTCAGGTCATCTTTGGGTCTTCTCCAATGAGCTTAAGGAAAGCCCCAAAAGATATGAGCCGGGTTCAATACTCGAGCTGAGGGACAAGTCCGGGAGCTTTCTCGGCATCGGCTATGTCAATCCGCATTCTCTTATATCAATAAGGGTCCTTACAAGAAGGAAAGAAGAGATTAACGAAGAGTTCTTTCGAACTCGGATAAATGACGCCCTCGCGTACAGGAGGCGCTTTCTGCCGGACGCGGGTTCTTTCAGGGCAGTCTACAGTGAAAGCGACCTCCTTCCCGGCCTTATCGTAGATAAATACGAGGACTGCCTTTCGATCCAGTTCCTGACGTTGGGCATGGAGAAGTGGTCCGATCGCGTATTGAAGGTATTGGACGAGGTATTCTCGCCCGCTGTCATGGTATTGAGAAACGACTCTTCAGCCAGGACGCTCGAGGGTCTGCCCCTTGAAAAAAAGGTCGTTAAGGGGTCTCTGGAGAAGCTCCCTGTCATAAGGGATAAGAAAACGCTCATAGAGATAGATCCGTTCGGCGGACAAAAGACGGGCTTCTTTCTCGACCAGTCCGAGAACAGAAACGCCTTCGGCGACTTGATATCCCCCGATGGGACGGGACTCGACCTGTTCTGCTACTACGGGGCATGGGGCCTTAAGATGGCCGAAAAGGGGGCAACTTTAACGGGCGTCGATTCATCGGAAGAGGCCCTTACGATAGCTCGGAGAAACGCTGGGCTTAATGACCTCACCGGCAGGTGCTCTTTCGTAAAGGCGGACGTCTTCGCATTTACCAGAGACGCCCTTTCAAAGGGGCTGTCGTATGACTTTATCGTCCTGGACCCGCCCGCCTTTGTTAAAAGCAAGGCAAAGATAAAAGAGGCCCTGCGGGGGTACCGTGAGCTAAACGCCTCGTGCATGTCGCTCCTCAAGCCGCACGGGCTGCTAGCCACGTCCTCGTGTTCGCACCATGTCGATAGGAATATTTTTATCGAGATGCTCGGAAGCTCTGCCAGGGACTCCGGTAAAAAGGTCCGGATACTGGAGATACGCTCACAGGCAAAAGACCATCCGATATCGCTAGCGGTCCCTGAAACAGAGTATCTAAAGTGCCTTTTCCTTGAGGTATCTTGAGAGGTCGTGAGGATAATCTAAGAACGCTCCTTATCTACATGAGGGTTAAGAATATCCTGTAAACTATCATATTAAGTATTGTCAGGGGTATCCCGACCCAGGCGAATTCGAGGAATGTGATCGTCTTGCCTTTTCTTTCAGCAAGCTGTATCACGATTACGTTGCTCGCGGCCCCGAGGATGAGGAGATTGCCGGCTGTCGTTGAACCGGCAGCCAGGGCCATCATCCCTTTCGTGGTAAGGCCCAGGTGATTCGCCACGGGCAGGAACAGGGCCACAAAAGGGACATTTGAAAGCAATTGGCTTAAAGAAACGCTTAAGATAAGTATTAGGTCTACCGAAGACAGGTCCGCGCCGAAGCGGGGAATATATGACTGCAGCACGCCCGAATCCCAGACCGCCCCCATCAAAATAAAAAGCGCGATAAAAAATATCAGCGTCTCCCAGTTTATATTCTTCAATATCCTGAATCTCCTGGGGCTGAATAGAATAACCGGAAGCGCAGAGATAATTGAAATGTAGGTAAGCCTGAAGTCGAGGTCGGTTTTAAAGACGGTTAAAGTCTTGACTATTATCAAGGCAATGAGGAGGATGAGCGAGACCTTCGAGAGTAACGCAAGCTTATGGTCTTTTATCACATATCCGGGCTTTTCGGGAAGGTCCTTTTTGAAGTCATTTCTAAAGAATAGTTTGAGCGCGAGATAAGCAAGCAGGAGATTTACGGCAGTTGGCAGTGCAAGGTACTTTAGGAATGTCAGAAATGGCTTCGGGATGTTTCCGCCCGTAGCGATAAGGAGATTTTGCGGGTTTCCTATTGGGCTTGGTACGCTACCTATTGTAATGGCAAAGCAGAGTGACAGAAGCAAAAGCTTAGGCTGGATATCATGTCTTTCGGCGAACGATAGAACAAGCGGGGTTCCGATGATAGCTACCGTAT
>DAIDBB010000254.1 GCA_027310325.1 bacterium
AAGTAAGGGAGCTTATAAAAAGCCGCAAGTGGTGCGGTATAGACCATATAATCGAGCGGGACAGGAACCTGGGGCTCGCGAACTCGATAATCTCCGGCGTAACCGAACTCTGCGAAAAGTACGGCCGCGTCATAGTCATGGAAGACGACCTCCTGGTATCGAGGTATTTCCTGAGCTATCTTAACTCGGCCCTCGACCGCTATGAAGGCGAAGAACAGGTTATGCAGATATCAGGCCACATCTTCCCGATAAAGGTCGAGGCCAAAATCGACGCGGTATTCCTCCCGTTTACTACATCATGGGGCTGGGCTACGTGGGCCCGCGCGTGGGCGCACTTCGACGGCGGGATGAAGGACTACCATAAGCTGGAAGATGACGCGGGGCTTAGAAAAAGGTTCGACCTCGGCGGCGCGTACCCGTACTTTCAAATGCTAAAGTCCCAGCATGAGGGGAGGATTGATTCGTGGGCGATACGCTGGTACTTGAGCGTGTTCATGCTCAACGGACTTACGCTATTCCCTCGCAAGACCCTGGTCGAGAATACCGGATTTGACGGGAGCGGCACGCACGGCGGGCCTTCGGAGAAAAGTCTTACGGAGAGGCTTACGGATTTTAACGTGGTGAATTTCCCGGAACATATCGAGGTGCCGGAAAGGGACTTCCGCGGCGTGCGGGATTTTCTGGGCAAACGGCGGGGATTGGCCGGAACGCTTAGAGCTTTTCTTTCGAGGCTGGCGTAATGAACGATGCGCGGTTGACATGGGAAGAGGCGGTATTATGGCTCAAGGCCCAGCCCGATCAGGCGGAGCTTGTCCGCGCGTGCTTTTTCGACGACCCGCTCGTTGAAGCGGCGGAGCGCTATTACAGAAGCTCCGAGTGGATTGCCGTAAGTAAGTTCCTTCCCGCAAAACCCGGCAGGGCCCTCGACCTGGGGGCCGGGCGGGGCATCTCCTCGTATGCCCTGGCGAAAGACGGCTGGCAGACCGTTGCCCTTGAGCCGGACAAAAGCGCGGTTGTCGGGGCGGGCGCGATACGTGAGCTTGCCAGGGAGGCCGGGCTGGATATCAGGGTCGAGGAGACGTGGGGCGAGAAGCTCCCTTTTGAAGACGGCTCCTTCGACCTCGTCCACGGCCGTCAGGTACTCCACCACGCGGGAAACTTGAAGATACTCTGCCGGGAGGCGGCAAGGGTGCTTAAAAGAGGCGGCTTTTTTATAGCCACGAGGGAACACGTGATAAGTAGAAAAGGGGACCTCGAAAGGTTCCACGAAAACCATCCCCTGCATAATCTATACGGCGGCGAGAACGCGTATCTCCTCGACGAATATATCTCGGCCATAAGCGGCGCCGGGTTCAAGCTCATGTACGTATTAAATCCATGCGAGTCGGACATAAACCTTTTTCCGGACACGGTCGAGAAGAGCAGGGCGCGTCTGGCCGGGTCGCTAAGGCTCCCGTGGCCGGGGCTTATACCGGATGTGATGCTCAAGTTTCTGGGCTGGAGAAGCGACGTGCCCGGGCGGCTCTATACTTTCGTGGGGACGAAGACCGATGGCGGATAGAAAAGTCCTGATACTGGGCGGCCGGGGCTTTCTGGGCCGCCATGTAGCCCGCCTTTACGCCGGAGAGGGCTTTGAAGTCACGGGGCTCGGCCACGGCTTTTTTTCGGAAGAGGAAAAGCAAAGGTGGGGCGCGTCCTCGTGGCGCGAAGGCGACATTACGGCAGAAAACCTCAAGAAATACGGCGGCAGGCCCGACGTGATAGTGCACTGCGCAGGGAGCGGCTCGGTCGGGTTTTCGCTCCTCGACCCGCTGAATGACTTCCGCAGGACGGTCGAGAGCACGGTCCACGTCCTCGAATTCGCCAGGCTCTTTTCTCCGGGCTCCAGGGTGGTCTATCCGTCGAGCGCCGGGGTGTACGGGGCCGCGGCGAAGCTCCCCACGCCGGAAGAAAGCCCTTTGAGGCCGGTGTCGCCTTACGGGGTGCATAAGAAGATGGCCGAGGACCTCTGCCGCTCATACGCCGGGAGCTTCGGCGTAAAAGCGGCCATAGTCCGTCTCTTCTCCGTTTACGGGGCCGGGCTAAAAAAACAGCTCCTCTGGGACTCGTGCAGGAAGATAAGCAGGGGGGAGAAGGAGTTTTTCGGCACGGGCTCCGAGACGCGGGACTGGCTCCACGTGGAGGACGCCGCAAGGCTTCTTTTTATCGCCGGGGAAAGGGCGTCGGCCGATTGCCCCGTGGTAAACGGCGGCTCCGGCGCCGGCGTGGCGGTCAGGGAAGTCCTTTCCGAGGTCTTTCTGCGGTTCGACAGGAAGGACGCCCCGGTATTTACAGGTGCAGCGCGTCCCGGCGACCCGGCCGATTACGCTGCCGACATAAAAAAGGCCGCCGGATGGGGATGGAGGCCCGAGATAGGCTGGCGCGAAGGGGTGGCAGGATACGTCGAGTGGTTCAGGAAGGAGGGGGCTTGATAAGGGTCGGCTTCTTCATAAACTTCTCGGAAAAGACCTGGATCGGGGGCATAAATTACTACGAGAACCTCTTGAACGCGCTCTATTCCCTGAAAGACAGGTCTATCGAGCCGGTGATATTCACCGGCTCCAAGGCCGACCTTAACGCGTTCAGGGGTTTTCCTCCGGTCAAGATAGTCCGCACGAGGCTGCTTGACGCCTCCCTTACCGTCATCCGTAACGGGTACAAGCTGGTCTTTACGCACGACCTCTTTTTAAAACGCCTCCTCGCGAGGCACGGTATATCGCTTTACCACTCGATTACGGCGGACGGGAACGCGGGCGTGCCCGCGCTAGGCTGGATACCGGACTTCCAGCACAGGCGTCTGCCGGACTTCTTCACGGCTGAGGAAAGAAGGGCGCGCGACCAGGGCTATAAAAAGATATGCGACTCAAGCGCGCTCGTCATCGTGAGCAGTTTTAGCGCGCTAAGTGACCTTAATGATTTCGCGCCGGAGGCGGTATCGAAGGCGCGGGTATTGCGGTTCGTCGCGGGCGTAAGCGAAAAGGAGACGCCCGGGGCCGGGGAACTGGAGAGGCGTTACGGGTTCAAGGCCCCGTACTTCCACGTCCCGAACCAGTTCTGGGCGCATAAGAACCACCGCGTGATAATCGACGCCCTAGGTCTACTTAAAAAGTCGGGGCGTAATACGCTGGTGCTCGCAACCGGCAACACCCACGACTACAGGCAGCCGGAATATTTTAATGAGCTTATGGCGTATGCCGGAGAATCGGGCGTGCTCGACAACTTCAAGCCGCTCGGCATTATTCCGCGCCCCGACGCCGTCGCCCTCATGAGGGGGTCGATTGCGCTCATAAACCCATCGCTCTTCGAGGGATGGAGCACGAGCGTCGAGGAGGCGAAATCGATGGGTAAGAGGATAATCCTGTCGGACATTCCCGTTCACAGGGAGCAGGACCCGCCGGGAGGGACATTCTTCGACCCCAAAGACCCGAAAGGGCTTGCCGAAGCCATGTGGGGGCTCGCATCAAGACCCGACCCGGACGCTGAAAGGCTAAAGAGGGAAGCGGCGGAAAAGTTGCCGGGGCGGAGGAGCGAGTTCGCCCGGAGGTTCGAAGAGACAGTATTCGAAGCGTTAGGCAAAAAGGGCAGGGCCGAGGCGATAGGCGGCTAAGCCTTATGGAGTTTATATGACCGTACCGGTAATCTCGGTTGTAACCCCTTCCTACAACCAGGGGAGGTTCATCGACGAGACTATAAGAAGCGTCATCTCGCAGGAGGGGGACTTCTTTATCGAATACCTGATAATGGACGGCGGCTCTACCGACGAGTCGGTAGATATCATAAAAAAGTACGACAGGCTCATAAAAGAAGGCAAGTGGCCCCTTAAATGCCGGGGCATAGAGTACCGGTGGGTAAGCGAGAGGGACAGGGGGCAGGCCGACGCCGTGAACAAGGGGCTCAAGATAGCGAAAGGAGAGGTCCTCGGCTGGCTCAACTCCGACGACACGTATCTTCCCGGAGCGTTAGGAAAGGCGTTGAGGTATTTCGAGGGAAATAGCGACGTGATGATGGTCTACGGCGAAGGCTATCACATAGATGAAAGCGGCAGTATCATGGAAAGATACCCTACCGAGCCATTTGACCGGGAGAAGTTCGCCCGCGTATGTTTCATCTGCCAGCCGACGGTTTTTTTTAGAAAAAGGGTCTTTAAAGAAGTCGGACCGCTCGACGCAGGGCTTCAGTATTGTATGGATTATGAATACTGGATGAGGATCTCGGAGAGGCTCAAGATAGGTTTCTTGCCGGAATATCTCGCCAACTCCAGGCTCTATCCAGAGACAAAGACGATGTCAAAACGCGTTGAGGCGTACCGGGAGGCGAAGGAGACGGTTAAGAAGCATTACGGGTTCGTGCCTGACTCATGGCGCTACGGCCATATATACTGGCGGGCCGAGAGATGGCTTGGGACCGATTCGGCAATCAAAAAAATGTGGTTATGGATATTCAGGAGGTTGCTCTTCATTTACCCTAATATAAAGTCCAGGGGAAATCCCTCATGCAAGGGAGGCCGACATGGCCGATTTAAATGACAAAAGAATAGTCGTCACCGGCGGGGCCGGGTTCCTCGGTTCTTTTGTCGTCGATAAGCTTAAGGAGAGGGGCTGTAAAGACATATTCGTCCCGAGGAGCATTGAATACGACTTCGTTGACCGCGAGGCGTGCAGGAGGCTCTATAAAGACGCGAAGCCCGATATCGTCATCCATCTTGCGGCCCGCGTCGGCGGCATAGGCGCGAACCGCGCAAACCCCGGAAGCTTCTTCTACGATAACCTCATGATGGGCGTCCAATTGATAGAAGAGGGAAGGCTCTGGGGGCTTAAGAAGTTCGTCGCGCTCGGCACCATCTGCGCGTACCCGAAGTTCACGCCCGTGCCCTTCAAGGAAGATAAACTCTGGGAAGGCTATCCCGAGGAGACGAACGCGCCCTACGGCCTCGCCAAGAAGATGCTCCTGGTGCAGTCGCAGGAGTATAGACTTCAGTACGGCTTCAACGGCATCTATCTACTTCCGGTCAACCTTTACGGCCCGAAGGACAACTTCGACCCGGAGTTTTCCCACGTCATACCGGCGCTCATTAAAAAATGCTTCGACGCGATAAAGGACAAGTCGCAATCGATCACCGTCTGGGGGACCGGGAACGCCACAAGGGAGTTTTTGTACGTCGAGGACGCCGCCGAGGCCATAGTCCTTGCGACGGAAAGATACGACAAGGGTGAGCCCGTGAACCTCGGGGCGGGCTTCGAGATATCGATAAGGGACCTCGCCGCCCTCATCGCGGGGCTTACCGGCTTCAAAGGGGAGATAATCTGGGACACTGCAAAGCCCGACGGACAGCCCCGGAGGTGCCTCGATACCGGGAGGGCGCTTAAGGAGTTCGGCTTCAAGGCGAGGACAGGCTTTGAAGTTGGGCTTAAAAGGACGATCGAGTGGTACAGGAACAAGAGGTAATCCGGGATTTCACCGGTCCGTCCGGGTTTGTTAAAAATTTTCGAATACAAAGGTCGCGGGGAAAGGAGTTCATATGTCAAAAGAAAAGGCGTTGATAACGGGTATAACCGGGCAGGACGGCTCATACCTCACCGAGTTCCTTCTCGCGAAAGGCTACGAGGTCCACGGCGTAATAAGGCGGTCGAGCACCTTTCATACCGAGAGGATCGAGCACCTCTACGTCGACCCCCATGAGAAGGGGTGCAGCCTCTTCCTCCATTACGGGAACCTTATCGACGGCACGGCCCTTAGAAGGATACTTGAGGAGACGGAGCCGGCCGAGGTATATAACCTGGGCGCGCAGTCCCACGTAAGGGTCTCGTTTGAGGAGGCCGAGTACACGGCGGACGTCGACGCCCTCGGCACCTTGAGGCTTTTGGAGGCCGTGAGGGACTATCAGAAGAGGAGAAGGAAGAAGGTCCGGTTCTACCAGGCCGGGTCTTCCGAGATGTTCGGAAAGGTGCGGGAAACACCCCAGCGCGAGACGACGCCCTTTTATCCGAGGTCCCCTTACGGGTGCGCCAAGGTCTACTCCCACTGGCAGACAGTGAACTACAGGGAGGCCTATGGGCTTTTCGCGTGCAACGGCATACTCTTTAACCACGAATCCCCGCGAAGGGGCGAGACCTTCGTCACGAGGAAGATAACGAGGGCGGCGGCACGGATAAAGCTCGGTCTTCAGGACAAGCTCTACCTCGGAAACCTCGACGCGAAGAGGGACTGGGGGTTCGCGGGCGACTACGTCGAGGCGATGTGGCTAATGCTCCAGCAGGACTCGCCCGACGACTACGTGATAGCGACCGGAGAGACGCACTCGGTAAAGGAGTTCCTCGAAGAGGCCTTCAAACGGCTCGGGCTCGACTGGGAAAGACACGTCGAGATAGACGAGAAATACCTGAGGCCCACCGAGGTCGATCTTCTCCTCGGAGACGCGTCAAAGGCGAAGAGCGTGCTCAAGTGGGAGCCGAAGGTAAGGTTCCATGAGCTAATAGGGATGATGATAGAGAGCGATATCGAGCTTGCGAGGCAGGAAAAGACCTTGAGGGACGCGGGCCACAATGTCGCAAAGCACAGGTGGCACAGGTAAGGCATGAAAAGATGACGGGTTTGAGTATGAATAATTTATTGAACCGGCATTTGGAATGAAACCGTTACGTTTAATCAGAGTTATTGCG
>DAIDBB010000273.1 GCA_027310325.1 bacterium
GGCGTGGTCTCCCGGAAGATGAACGACCCCGCCAGGGCCGAGTTTTACTTCGGCGAGGCCCGGAAAAGGGGGTTCGGCGGCGCCCTCCACGGGGGGCACGAGGGCCACGGCGAGGGGGACGCCGGCCGCATCGGCCATTAGTCCCGAGTATTAAAAAAAAATTAACTCGACGCCCGCCGCGCCCTGTGATATTAGTCATATCATTAAGTTGCATAAAATCGTATATTCGTACTAATATCGCCGGCATCAAGAGCGGTTTATCTCTGGAATCATGGGCGGCTTGAAATGACAGCATCGTCAGTGGACCACAGGGTCTGCCCGGAGTGTAACGGGGCCTTTTACGCTACGAGCGGAGCGCGGTCGCTCGCCTGCCCGCGCTGCGGGTACGTCGTGCTCGACGGAAGGCCCGCGAAAAGGACAAAGACCGATATGCCGCTCACCTTCTCCTTCGGGGGGAAGTCGATGCCGGTTAAGCTCGTCGATTATTCGGAGGGCGGGCTCAGGATAGCTTACAAAGGCAAGGCTCTCGAGGTAAATACGCTTATCGGCCTCGACATAGAAAAGCTGAATATCCGCGGGACCGCCCTGGCGGTATGGACAAGGAAGATCTCCGGGGCCGTCTCGACAGGGTTCAGGATAATCTGAGAAGGATTTTTGCCGGACGGAACGCCCGTTCTTGCAGCACGTCCTTAAAGCCCGGCCCGTCACAAGAAAACCTCGCCGTCCGCGCGGGCTGACGGCACCTAACACCGCCCGCCGCAGGGTGCATGCGCACGGCAGAGCCGAAATGACCGCTCAGCTTTACGGTCCGTCAGGGTGATAGGGTCCGCTGAACGTCCGCCCACCGCAGGTGCTATCTCATAAGGAACTTAAGGAATTCCGACATCCGGTCGAGGATGCGTATCTGCATCGAGAGGAAGTCGTCCGGGCCCAGGGAGTCGGGCCGCTTGCCGCTGTACTTTTCGAGGACGCTGTTCGCCTCGGCCATCTTCTGGGAGGCCTCCTTCATGCGCCCCTTTTTCATGTCGTCGCGAAAGGCCCAGAGGGTCCTTACGTCCGTTGCGAACTCGGGGACCGCGGCAAAGGCCTGTATCCGGGTGCCGTCGCCGCTTCCCTTGTAGAAGAAGAGGTAAACGGCGTCCACGAAGCCGCCGAAGGACTCCATGTCGGAGCAGGGCTCCGAGGCCTTCCTCCTCGCCGCCGCGAACTCGGGCGCGGACTTGAAGAGCTCGGTCCCGGTTATCGCCGCGTGCCGGGCGTTCACCCTCTCAAGCAACTTAATGGCGGCATCGGCCGCGTCGGTAAGTGTCCTGGCTGGAGCTGTCATATTTTTTGAACTCCGGAAATTTTTAAGCCGTGCGGCGGGCTATTTTTCGACCGGTCCCCACGGCATGTGATTCTCTCGCAGTCGGCAGACAAAAACTGGCGGAGAGGGGGGATTCGGCTTCCGGCCATCGGCTCCCGCCTCTTTCCTGCAGCCCGCCGCCCTCACTTCCGGCCTTTCTCCCGAAAGGCCTCATCCTCCCGCGGGTCGGCGTTCGGGCGGTTTCTCATCCCCGTCATTATAAAATTCAAAAACTGGCGGAGAGGGGGGGATTCGAACCCCCGGTAGAGTGTTACCCCTACAACTGCTTAGCAGGCAGCTGCCTTCAGCCACTCGGCCACCTCTCCGTTTCTCTCGCCCTTTTAAGACAGACCTTTATATGTACCATGACTCCATGGTATAATCAACATACTTTCTTTTTCACCTGCGGCGGGCAAAGGGTGAGCATATCCTCTCGGCATTATCGTCCTTAAACCCGCGCGAATGATATTCCATTTGCGGTGCGGACGCACAAAAGAAAGTATGTAAAGAAAAAGCAGTATTTGACGAAGCGTAACATAAGGACGCCTGTCATGGACGACCCGGTAAAGGTATGCCCCCGGTGCGGGGCCGAGTATTTCCCGCACGTAGTTTACTGCAACGCCTGCGGCATGGCGCTCGTGTTCCCCGAAGACCTCCCAAAGACGCCGCTTCCGGCTGACGGCGAAGAAGAGCTCGTCTGCGTGGAGGAAGGCGGCCTCGACATGCTCGCCGAGGCGCTCGCGGCTTTGAGAAAGGCCGGGGTCAAGGGGTCGATATTAAAGTCAGGCAAGACCGGGTCGTGCTCGGGCTCCGGTGGGTACGGCCTTTTTGTAGGCCGGTCTCTCGCCCCGCATGCCGTAGAATTAATAGAGGAGAATACCGAAAGGCTCTATCCGGGCATGAGGGAGGCCGGGGCAAGGCTCGATGCCGGGCTCTGCCCGGCCTGCGGGGCAGACATCTCGAACGGCCCGGCTGAATGCCCTGACTGCGGGCTTAACCTCTCGAATGACGGGTGCGGGGACTCCTGCGGCGGGCACGATTGCGGCTGACCCGGCAGGCAAGGCGCGTCATGCCCTGCTCACGCACAGGGGGGGTGCGGCCATTAAAAAAATAAAAAAACCCTGCCTTGACCTGACAAAAATAAAAAACCTGCTATACTTGACGCGTATCATCCCTAGTTCTCTTCTCCCTCAAAAAGCCCCTGCCGAACGGCAGGGGCTTTTTGAGTCTTTAAGGGGTTTTTAAAAGGGCCCTCTATCGCCGGAAAAGACAAAAAAGAGGGTTTCCGGAATTTTACCCCCTTTTTTCCGGTCATACCCTCTTTTTTTCTACCGCGCGGTAAAAACCAGACCGGGCCGAATCTTATAAGACAACCGCTCCGGCGATCATCACAGCCCCGTGAGGACCACTGCCTCCGTCGCGTATACCTAAATGTGCTTCATCCCGGCTGCAAATCTTTCAATATATTTCTCATCTCCTCATGGTCCAACATCATCTAATAAAATTATACCCCTTGGTGCGAAACGATGATTAAAAGCGGATTACAAAAAGATTAAAATCCCCAAGATACGTCCGCCATGCAAGGCCTGCGCCTTGATAGCGCAAGGCCGCGGGGCCCGTGGGCGGGGGGATTATAAAGGATAACCATGACCGCCGAACCCGGCAGTTTGAAAAATACGGGGCCTATCCCGGAAGCCTTCTGCCGTTTTTATCGAATATCGGGTAGTTCCTGAGGCCCATCTTCTGGAGCCTGAACTTCACTGCCGTAGCCATGACGCCGAGGC
>DAIDBB010000276.1 GCA_027310325.1 bacterium
AGCTCATCCTTTACCATGGTGTTGCGGTCTTCGGCATAGAGCGTTGCGGATGTGAGACAGAACGCAATGCACGGCATAAGGACAAAAAAAACCTTTTTCATCTTCATCGCATCCTTTCAAAGAATTCCGCGGTGCCGCCGAGACTGTCGCGCTCGCCAAGGTCGTCGCGCCTTTTGATATCGCCTTTTTTTACCTCTCTTTCAATCCAATCGTCGACCTTTGACGGGTCAACGCCCTTTTTATATGTCTTGAAGAACATGAGCTTGCCGTAGTCTGGATCAACCTTGCCGCCATCTATAAGGTCAGTTGCCTTCATCGACTCCCTGTAAGCATTATATTCTTGCCCTTGGAGCTTATTAAGCGCTTTCGGGTCCATCGCCTCACCCCATCGCGGCGTTTTAGTCCCGGCGAACTGGTTCGGCTGAGTTATGACGCCCTTCCAGGTATCCGGGTAGTCCGGGTCATGGTATCTGTTGCGGACTACCGCGCTTACCTTGAGCTTCCCGCTGGGCGGAAGAATTCCCGCTTCGGCATAGATTATCCCCGTGAGTAGCCTTTTATCCTCCTCGGTCATGTTCTCCGGAATCTTTCTACCCCCTTTTAGCGATTTTTTTAACGAAAGTCAAGCCGCCCATGAGCTTATCGTCTTTAGATAGTACAATGAATTTGTTTGTACCGAGCACCTGACTCTTGCCTTATATTCGCACTTTTAGCCGAGTTTTGTCCAAGACAGATGTCCACGGATGGGAACCGTTTTTTTTGGTTTAAATCAGGAACTACTGAGATTTTTCTGTCAGAGGGGTTTTTTAGCTTTGCGGACTGTCATGATTGCTGGTAAAAATCCGCACCTTTATGACAATGCGCGAAATTCAATAGTACAGGAAGGAGTCCGCACGGTAGAATTTCGTCGGGAATGCTTTGAAGATGTTTAAGAGGCCAGTTTTTTCAGGGCTTCCGTATAGGCCCTGAGCGCCGCGTCTGAAAAGAGGGTGAAGCGGATGAGGCTTAAGGCCCCAATGTTATTCTCAACGAAATGAACTGCCGTCCTGACGGCTATCCCGGCGGCCTCCGCCAGAGGATAGCCGTACGCGCCGGTGCTTATCGAGGGGAAGGCGATCGTCTTTATCCCGTTTTTTACCGCAAGGTCAAGCGAAGACCTGTAAGCGCTCTCAAGTAGCTCTGCCTCGTTATGCGACCCGTCCCTGTATATCGGCCCAACGGTGTGTATGACGTAGCGGGCCTTGAGGTCCCCTCCGGTCGTTATTACGGCCTTTCCTGTCGGGCAGCCGTCAAACTTCCTGCACTCCTCCATTATCTTCGGCCCCCCGGCGGAGTGTATCGCGCCGTCAACCCCTCCTCCGCCGGCAAGGCGGGAGTTCGCGGCGTTCACGATCGCGTCGGTCTCCTCAACCGTTATGTCGCCCATTACGAGCGAGATGACCGTCGAGCCTTTTTTTATCTCCATGATCTAACCTTTCCTCGCGGATATCCGGTAGTGGGAGGCGTTCAGCGACGAGGCCTTTATTCCCCTGAACCCTGCGCCCCTAAGTAGCTCCTCCACGGCCTTCGCCGTAAGCCTCTCCTCCACGGGCGGGCCGTGCTCCTCCCTCTTTTTCTTCCAGTCGATTATAAGGACGGTCCCTCCAGCCTTCGTTATCCTTTTCATTTCCCTCAGGAAGACGTTTTTCCTTTCCGCCTCGTGGAGCATAAAGGCGATGAGGACGAGGTCGGCTGAGGAGGCGTCAACGGGCACAGAACTTTCGCCTGATTTTAAGAGAATGACGTTTTTCGGGGGTTTGCGCGCCCTTAGCTGGTCGAGCATCTCCTGCTGGGTGTCAACGGCAAAGACCCTGCCGGTTTCCCCGACTATAGCCGCCGCGGGCAGGGTAAAAAAACCGGGGCCGCAGCCGACGTCAATGAAGGTGTCGCCATTTTTCAGCCCCGCTTCTTCAAGGAGGCGTTTCGGCGAGAGCGCCTTTTCCCTCTCCGCGCTTAAGAGGCGCGCAGTATGCGCGGGCCCGAACTTATACATCTTCAGAAGCCCCCCGCCCTGAGTATCACGGCCAGGATGACTATGAGGAGCGCGAGGATGAGGTTTCCCCTCCCGAATATCTTGGCGATGGCCGTGAACTGCGGCGAGCTCCTTGCCTTCGGGCCGAGCCAGAAGTCGTGTATGAGGCTCGTCGTGACTATTATGGCGACAAAGGCGAGCTTTACGGCGAGCGTCTTCCCGAAAGGCGAGGCGTGGAGCTGGCGGCTGAAGATGGCGCCCGGAGATATCCCGTAGAATGTATAGAGCATTATGGGGCCCGTGACGAGAAGAATTATTATCGCGATCCACCCGTAGAGCCTGTATTTCTTCCCTACCGTCTGATATATCTTCGACCTTTCCCTTGGGTCGGGAAGCGACTGAAGGAACGGCGCAACGACAAGGACCAGGAAAAGCATCCCGCCTATCCAGAAGATGGCCGAAAGGATATGCAGAAATAGGGCGAGTTTGAAAAGCATTCGCGTAATCCTCCTTGGTAGCGTGATACTTAAAAGAGTATCCGCGTACATCATAATATCAATCGCGCCGAATTTCCATGACCTAAGTCAGCATGACGGAAACCGCATTATATGACAGACCGGTCAAAGGAGCAACCCCTCAAGCCCCCTCCTTATCATCATGACGGCTATGGCGGCCAGGAGAAGCGAGACGACCTTGGAGATGCCCCTCGCGCCGTTCTCGCCAATGTATCTTACTATCTGCTCGGACCAGATAAACGCGATCCAGACGATAAAAAGGTTTACGGCAAGCG
The DNA here is from genome assembly GCA_027310325.1 of bacterium. Lineage (GTDB taxonomy): Bacteria > Desulfobacterota > GWC2-55-46 > GWC2-55-46 > GWC2-55-46 > JAKAIQ01. Next base: position 2,802 of record DAIDBB010000276.1, read on the forward strand.
CCGCCGCGGTAAAGACTAGGCCGTAGAGGTCATTTAGCATTATGATGGTTGTCAAGGCCGCCGGGCCGGCGATTAGCGGAGTGCCTATCGGCACTATTCCTACCCCGGCGGTAGGCCTTATTTCGGTCTCCCCGCGCGCCGTATGGACGATGTCGCTTACGGCTATTGAAAGGAGCACCAGCCCTCCGGCTATCTGGAAATCGGATACCGTTATCCCGAGGGCGACGAATACCGCCTTCCCGAGGGCGAGAAACGCGAGGGTTATGAGGGTTGCGGTAACGAGGGAATAGAAAAGCACGGCCCTCTTCTCGCCCGCGGGCATGGGTCTCGTGAGGGAAAGGTACACCGGTATCACCCCTATCGGCTCCATGGCCACGAAAAGAGGGATGAATGAAAGGAAAAACGTCTCAAGGATTTTATAGTTTGAATGCAAGGCCATTCGCCGGCTTCAGAAGGCAAAGGAATTCGCGATGCGGGCGCGCTCCGTAGAAGCCCCAAGGGGAAACCTCTTAAAAGAGGTTTCCCCTGCCGGGATCTGAAACGCGCAATGCGCTAGTGAGAGAAGTTAAACTATCTATCCCGGCCCGTCAAGTCTTTATCGTCTTGCCGAGCCTTTTCTCGACGCTCTTCAATTTTTCGGTCAGGCGGTCGAGGGGCTTGCCGGGCCTCAAGTCTATCTGGATGCTCGTCATGACGCGGGGGGCTTTTTTAATGACCTCTTCCTGGCATCTTTTTATGAGCCCCATGACGTCGTCCCAGCTCCCTTCGACGATCGTTCCCATGGCGTTGGCCTTGTAGGGTATGCCGCTTTCATCGACAACCCTCAGGACGCTTGCGATCGCCTCGCCCATGCTCTCTCCCGAGCCTACAGGTACGATGCTGAACTCCGCTAGCATTCTACGGCCCTCCTTTCCTAACAGGCTGCTGAAAAAGTCCATCTGCTTCGTTATCTTCGTCGCTCGTCATTGCGGCGTACATACAAAGTACGCCTCATTCCTCGCTTCTCGACGCCTCGCATCTGGAGCTTTTTGAGCAGCCTGAACAAAATCCGGGTTTTCCAGCAATCTGCTAAAGCTCCACGCCGTCGATAAGCGAGCCGCAGCGCGGGCATTTGCCCTCGTCGGTCACGACGTTTTTCTTAACGGTGAACCCGTACCTCTCGATTAGCTTCTCCCTGCAATTATAGCAGAAGGTCGACTCGCCGGGTATGCCCGGGACATTTCCGGTATAGACGTACCTCAAGCCCTCTTCGAGGCCTATCTCGCGGGCCCGTACAAGCGTTGCCGCGGGCGTAGATGGGACGCCGTTCAGCTTATAGGCCGGGTGGAAGGCGCTTACGTGCCAGGGCATCGCGCTATCCGTTTTCGCTATCCATCCGGCTATCCCCCGGAGCTCTTCCTCGGAGTCGTTCATGGTGGGGATGATAAGTGTAGTGATCTCTACCCATATGCCGAGCTTCCTCATGTACTCGACGCTTTTTAGTACCGGGGCGAGCCGCGCGCCGCAGACTTTCCTGTAGAAGCTTTCGGTAAAGGCCTTTATGTCGACGTTTGCCGCGTCGAGCACCCCGTTAAGCTCATCGAGACACTCGGTCGTCATGTAGCCGTTGGTGACGAATACGTTCTTGATGCCCTTGTCCCTGGCGAGAACACCGGTATCTTTGGCGAACTCGAAAAATATCGTCGGCTCGGTGTATGTATAGG
>DAIDBB010000278.1 GCA_027310325.1 bacterium
CTCCGCCGTATCCCGTGGAGAAAGAGGCGTGCGTTGACGCGGCGTCCCTTAAAATGGAGATTTACAGGGGGGCGCTCATTATATCGGCCGCCGCTTCAGCCGGGGCGGTAATCGCATGGGAGGCGATAAGATGGACGGCATATCGGTTATTACAGGGGGGCTGAGAAGGGCGGGCGGCGCCATGGCCGACGGCCTCGTTACGGCCGGGCTTTTAAACGCGTTCGGCTACTCGACGCCCCAGGCGATAAACACGGCGCGTAGACTTCTACTTCTTTTTGCATGGAGGCTAAAATGAACTTTCCCGTAGTCGTACCGAACGGCCAGACCATTTCGAGCGCGGTATCGACGGACCTATCGCAGCACGTGATAGGCCTCGAGATACCGGCTATCGACGCGGCTTCTGTCTACATACAGGCCTCTAACGACGGCCAGACCTTCAGAAGGGTCCTCAGGGCGGACGGCACGGGCGACTGGTTCGTGGCGGGGACGACCGGAAACCGGTTCATATTCCTCGACCAGTTCGCGCCGTTCAAGTTCTTCATGGTAGAGCTTTCGGCCCCGCAGACCGCGGACAGGACCTTCAACTTCGTAATGAAGAGCAGATAAAATGAACGAGAACGAACTGGAGCGGCTGGCCGAGCTTGTCGCGGAAAAGGTGGTCGAGAAGCGGGACGATTGCACGCTTACGCCCGAGGAGCAGGAGTCGATAAGGGAGCTATTGCGGACGAAGAAACGGGCCGTCAGGTACTTCTTCTACACGGTGGGGGCGGTCTTTCTGTGGATTATGAAGGAGGCTATTTTGGAAGTGTGGAAGCATATATCGATAAGGTAGAGGTATCTTTATGCAAGGAAACTGTCCGTCTGCGTTGTCAGGGCATCGAGTCCAGAGCCTCACATGCAACAAAGCATGCTCCGGTCTGGCCTCTCGCCCTTCCTGGCATCCGGACGTTTCTTGCATAAATTTTAAAAGGCCGTGACTTCAATCTTGACCGTTATCGGCAAAACAGATTGCTTCGCTTCGCTCGCAATGACAGCCTCACGCGGGTTCAGGTTTGCAACCTGAACCCGTTAGTTCGTATACATGAAGAAGCTGATACCT
>DAIDBB010000371.1 GCA_027310325.1 bacterium
CTTGAAATATCGCCCGATTTTTTCTATCATATTGGCCCTTGCCCGAATATGACGATAGGGTCATAACGTTTTGGCGGTATGTAATGTGCTTATCCGGGGCCGTCCACGCCCGATCAGGAGGTACAGAAGATTGTCAAGATAATTTACTTTGCCATTGGAAGGGCGCGGCAAAGGGCCATTGTTGGCCTGGCGGATTAAAAAAATAAGTCTAAACGCTAACTTACCCGTAGACCAAAAGGCAGGTCCTCTCAGGAGGCTATCCTTAAAAGACGCCGGCGGCGCCTATTTTATTGTGCGTAATGTCAATGCATTTTACAGTTATACTTCGGTTGATTCAGTTAAAATCCAGTTATTTCAGCATGTTATAAATAGGGTACGTAAATTGCATTACGTTATAAGTATCCAGGCCAGGAAGCCGCAGCATGCCGCTCTGTCCGGAGCGGGCGATTGAATACAACCATCTTTAGCCGGAAATCCACAAAGCAGGTGTCGTAAAGTGGCTGTATTACGCAGTCTTTTCTCCTCCAGAGTACGAATACTTATTATTGCCCTCTTTTTCGCCTTTTTCGCCGGCATGGGAGAGTCCGACGCGGGATATGTCGCAGGGATCTCACCGCAAGGCGCCTCGGAGAACGTGATAATAGACATAACCGGCGCCGGCTTTAACGCGATAGCCTCGAAGAATCTCGTAGTTTTTACGCATGAGGGCCTTTCGAAGGAAAATCCGGCAGTTATAATATCCTCCGCGGGCGCGGGCGGGGAGAACGGGCTGGCGCGCCTGGGTGTGGCGGTGCCCGAGGGGCTCCCGCCGGGCACGGCCCTGGTCAGGGTCGTAAACACCGTAACGGGAGAGACTATCGAGGGCGGGTCGATAGAGGTAATAGGCATAACGCTTGCGGACACGGCCTGGGCGCATCCCGGCTCGTCGGTCGATATCCGCATTTCGGGCACCCCTAACGTCAGGTTCGTTGCCGGCGGGACGGTCACGGCCTTCGGGGAGGGCGTAAAGGTCAATTACGAGACCGTCGAGTCCGACACCTCGATAGTCGCCAATATAACCGTATCTCCCGATGCCCGCGCCGGGTCGCGGAGCATCGGCCTTATGACCGAGGCGCAGGTTGCGGTGCTTCTACGCGCCTTTACGGTCAAGGAAGGGCCCGTGAGGCTGGCCGACTCGGGCGATGCGCCAGGGAGTCTTCTTGATGAT
>DAIDBB010000377.1 GCA_027310325.1 bacterium
GCCATAGAAGGCCCGATAGGCGTGGGAAAGTCTAGCCTTGTTGAGCTCCTCGCGCGTGATTTTAACGGAAGGACGCTCCTTGAAGAGGTCGACGGCAACCCGTTCCTGCCGAAGTTCTACGGCGACATAAAGAAGTTTGCCTTTCAGACCCAGCTCTTCTTCCTTCTGAGCCGCTACCAGCAGCAAAAAGAGATGTTCCAGCAGGAGCTTTTCTCTTCGACCGTCGTATCGGACTATCTCTTCGCCAAGGACAGGATCTTCGCCTACCTTAACCTCGATGAGAACGAATTAAGCCTCTACGAGCAGGTCTACAGGCTCCTCGACACGCGCATACCGAAGCCCGACCTTGTCATCTATCTCCAGGCCTCTACCGAGGTCCTCCTTAAAAGGATAGGCAAGAGAAACAAGGACTTCGAGCGCGGTATAAAGGAGGATTACCTGGAGAGGCTGGTCGAGGCCTACAACAGGTACTTCTTTTATTACAGCGACACGCCGCTGCTTGTCGTTAACACGACGGATATAGATTTTGTCAATAATTCCGAGGACCTGGCCGGCCTGGTGAGGGAGATAAGGACTATGAAGGGCGGGTCCCAGCACTATCTGCCGATAGGAGCGAAAAAATCCTAAGGCCCCTCGGGGTTGTCCAGAGGTCCAATTTGGTTTATACTTGACCTTCCGGTACAGTGGAAGGTCTTTTAGTTATCCATAAATATTCATAGAGATGAAGAAGATTACCGTACCAGACATACTTAAGATGAAGGAGGCCGGGCAAAAGGTCCCGGTCCTCACCGCCTATACTTATTCAATGGCGCGCGCCATAGATAGCGCTGGTATCCCGGTCATCCTCGTCGGGGACTCGGTCGGCATGGTAGAGGCCGGGTACGATACTACGCTTCCGGTAACCATGGAAGAGATGGTCTACCACACGAGGTCCGTTGTAAGGGGCAGAACAAACGCCCTTGTCGTAAGCGACATGCCTTTTTCTTCCTACCAGGTAAGCGTTACAAAAGCCAAGAAAAACGCGGCCCGCCTCGTTAAGGAAGGCGGCGCCGAGGCTGTAAAGCTCGAGGGCGGTAAAAGTAGGATAGAGACCGTAAGGGCCATAGTCGATATGGACCTGCCGGTGATGGGACATATCGGGCTTACCCCGCAGTCCGTCCACAGGATGGGCGGCTACAGGGTCCAGGGCAGGACCAGAACCGAAGCCGAGGTCTTTATGGAGGACGCTATTGCGCTGCAGGACGCGGGAGTTTTCTCGATAGTCCTTGAAGGCATCCCCGCGGCCCTTGCCGGGGAGATAACGGCAGCGCTTGACATACCCACGATAGGCATAGGCGCCGGGCCCCATTGCGACGGGCAGGTCCTTGTCGTAAACGATATGCTCGGGCTTGCGAGCGACCTCAAACCCCCAAAATTCGTTAAGCGTTATGCGGACTTAAGGGCCGTGATAACAAAGGCCGTCGGCGAGTTCATAAGGGAGGTCGAAGAAGGGGAGTTCCCGGACAAGGAACATTCCTACTGAGGTCCCTAAGGATGAACGTCATTGAAAGCGTAGCCGGGATGCGGGGCTGGTCGCGCGAGGCGCGGGCAAGCGGCGAAAGGCTTATCCTCGTGCCGACGATGGGGTTCCTCCACGACGGCCACAGGGAGCTTTTAAGGATAGGTAAAAGAGAAGGCGGAAGGCTCGTCTTAAGCATATTCGTAAACCCGGCTCAGTTCGGCCCCGGGGAAGACTACGGGGCCTATCCGAGGGACATCGTCAGGGACCTTAAGATAGCCGGGGAAGAGGGGGTCGATGCGGTATTCGTTCCAAAGGCCGAGGAGATGTATGCGGCAGGCTATGAGACCTATGTCGAGGTGGAGAGGCTATCGAAGTACCTCTGCGGGAGATTCAGGCCCGGGCATTTCAGGGGGGTAGCCACCGTTGTTCTAAAGCTATTTAATGTGGTAACGCCGCATGGGGCCGTTTTCGGGAAAAAAGACTACCAGCAGTTCATTATAATAAAGAGGATGGTAAAGGACCTCGATTTGGCTATCGATATAATAGGGGCCGAGACGGTGCGTGAAAAGGACGGGCGTGCCATGAGTTCGAGGAATTCGTACCTGAGCCCCGAGGAAAGATCGGCCGCCTCGGTCATCCCCCGCGCCCTCGACGAGGCGGAGGCCCAATTTTTGGCGGGCGAGCGGGTTGGGGGAGTAATCACGGATAAAATGAAAAAAATCATAGAGAAAGAGCCCCTTGCCGTGGTAGAGTATATTGAAGTGACGGACCCTGATACCCTTCAAGGCTTAAGCCGCATAACTGGAAGCGCCCTCGTGGCCATCGCGGTGCGCGTCGGCAAGGCGCGGCTCATGGACAACAGGGTCTTAAATGGATAATATCGGCAGGAATAAATATGGATAAGGAGATCCGTAAAAGATGCAGCGGGTGATGTTAAAGAGCAAGATCCACAGGGCGACGGTCACGGACGCAAACCTCGATTACGAAGGGTCCGTCGCCATTGACGAGCTTCTCCTCGATGCCGCCGGCATACTGCCCTTTGAGCAGGTCCAGATATACGACATAAATAACGGCAACCGCTTTACGACATACGCGATCAAAGCCGGGAGGGGCAGCGGCACCATCTCCATAAACGGCGCCGCCGCGCACCTCGCGAAAAAGGGCGACCTCGTCATAATCGCGAGCTACTCGGTCCTCGAAGAGGAGGAGGCGCGCGCGCACGCCCCTAAACTCGTCTACGTGGACGGAAGGAACGCCATAAAGAAGGTAAGTTTCGAACTCGCCGGGTGCGTATGAGCAAGGGTCTTAAAGGGTACTTTGTAGCAGGCCTTCTGGTCGTGGTGCCGCTTTATATAACCGTCTATGTCCTCGCGCTTATCGTGAGGTTCATGGACAGCATCTTCGCCATTGTCCCGGCGTCTCTCCAGCCGGACACATACCTCCCTTTCCATATCCCGGGGCTCGGGATGCTGTTTACCATAGCCGGGATATTCGTCGTCGGCGTCCTTGCCACCAACATCTTCGGCAGGTGGGTCTTGAAGATTGCCGAGCGCGTAGTCTCGAGGCTACCGATCCTCCGGATGGTCTACAACGCCTCAAAGCAGTTCCTCGAGACTTTTTTCTCGAAGGAGCACGACGGCTTCAGAAAGGTCGTGCTCGTCGAGTTCCCCAGGAAGGGGGCGTACTCGATAGGGTTCCTTACCGGAAAGACCCGGGGCGAGGTCAAGGAGAAGACCCCGGAGAACACGGTAAACGTCTTCATCCCTACCACGCCGAACCCGACGTCCGGTTTTTACATAATTGTTGCCGAAAGCGAGGTCGTGCCGCTCGATATGAAGGTCGAGGACGCCTTCAAGGTCCTCATGACCGGCGGAATGGTCGTGCCGGACGGCAAGGCCGGGTTCAAGGTGATCGCGCCCCAGAGGGTAAGCTGAGGGCCTCTTTTTCGCGGGGCTTTATCTCCGGCAACGAATGTTACTGAAGGGCTTTAGGCCGTAAATTCCCGCTCGACCGGCAAATCTTGAAAGGACCAAGGATTGATGGAAAACGTAAAAGCGCTCAATAACTTCGGCGAGCTCGACGCGCTCTCGATAAATACGATAAGGTTCCTGGCGGTCGATGGCGTTGAGGCCGCCAACTCGGGGCACCCGGGCATGCCGATGGGGGACGCGCCGATGGCTTACGTGCTGTGGACGCGCTTCTTGAGGCACAACCCTCTTAACCCCACGTGGGCCGGAAGGGACCGCTTCATCCTCTCGGCGGGCCACGGCTCGATGCTCCTCTATTCGCTCCTGCACCTTACGGGCTATAACCTTACGCTGGAGGAGCTTAAGAAGTTCAGGCAGTGGGGAAGCCACACGCCGGGACATCCCGAGTGCGACCCGAATATAGGGGTTGAGACCACAACAGGGCCCCTCGGTCAGGGGTTCGCAACAGGCGTTGGAATGGCCATGGCCGAGAAGTACCTGGCCGACAGGTACAACAGGCCGGGATGCCCGATATTCGACTATTACATCTACGCCATAACTAGCGACGGCGACATGATGGAGGGCGTTACGAACGAGGCCGCTTCCATCGCCGGGCACCTCGGCCTCGGGAAGATAATCTATCTCTATTCGGACAACAAGATAACGATAGAGGGTTCGACGGAGCTTTCGTTCACCGAGGACGTCGCCGGGCGTTTCGAGGGCTTAAACTGGCATGTACAGAAAGTAGGCGGTAACGACCTCCCCTCGATAGCAGCGGCCATACAGGCGGCAAAAGAGGAGACGACCCGGCCGTCGCTAATAATAGCGCGCACCAACATCGGCTTCGGCAGCCCCGGCAAGCAGGATACCGCCGAGGTCCACGGCGCCCCTCTTGGGCACGATGAAGTAAAGGCCACGAAAGAGCGCCTCGGCTGGCCGCTTGAGCCGAGCTTCCACATACCGGAAGAGGTGCTTAAGTCCATGAGGCAGGCCGCCAAAAAGGGGCAAGAGCTTCAGAAGAATTGGGAATCGATGCTAAAGGACTACGAGTCGAAGCACCCGGAGCTTGCCGCCGAGCTAAAGGGGCTTTTGGCCGGCAAAAAAGACGACTCATGGATAAAAGACCTGCCGGCCTTTACCGAAAAGGACGGCCCCGTTGCGACAAGGTCCGCCTCCGGCAAGGTCCTTAACGCGATAGCGAAAAAAACGCCATTCCTCGTCGGCGGCTCTGCTGACCTCGCACCGTCGACTAACACGGTTTTGAAGGGCATGGGAAATTTCCTTCCCGGTAGGATCGGACGTAACATACACTTCGGGGTCCGAGAGCACGCCATGGGCGCTATCCTTAACGGGATGGCGCTAACGAGGATGGTAGTACCCTACGGCGCGACCTTCCTCATCTTTTCAGATTACATGCGCCCGCCGATGCGGCTTGCCGCGCTTATGGGGCTCCCCGCCATATATGTCTTTACCCACGACTCGATCGGCCTCGGCGAGGACGGCCCGACCCACCAGCCAATAGAACAGCTCGCTGGACTGCGTGCAATCCCCCATATGACGGTCGTCCGCCCGGCTGACGCGACTGAAGTGGCCGAGGCATGGAAGCTCGCGCTCCTCCATGAGAAGGGCCCTGTAGCGCTCGTCTTTACGAGGCAGAACCTCCCGGTAATCGATAGAACGAGGTTCGCCCCGGCCTCGAACCTTTCCCGCGGCGCGTACGTGCTCGCCGACCCGACGGAAGGAAAACCCGAGATAATACTCCTGGCCACGGGCTCCGAAGTACATCTGGCCATAGCCGCCTACGAGGAGCTTTCAAAAAGAGGCGTAATGGCGCGGGTCGTCAGCATGCCGAGCTGGGAGGTCTTCGAGGCCCAGGGGGAGGA
>DAIDBB010000172.1 GCA_027310325.1 bacterium
AGGATATGGATTCGGCCATAGACCATATAGCCAGGTTCGGTTCGCTCCATACCGAATCGATCGTCACAAAGGATTACGCGAACGCGCAGAGGTTTTTAAACGAGGTAAACTCATCTACCGTGCTAGTAAACGCTTCCACCAGGTTCTCTGACGGATTCCAATTGGGCCTTGGGGCGGAGATTGGCATATCGACGACAAAGATCCATGCCTTTGGCCCGATGGGCCTTGAGGAGCTCACGACCCAGAAGTTTATTATCTATGGGGACGGGCAGATAAGAGAATAAGCGTACATTAAACATTGTCAGTGTTTAATAACGCGGCGGCCCGGTTGCGGCGTTGATGCTAACCGTTGTTTTTCTTTGACTATTTTCTTTTTTGTAAAAGAAAGTGGGACAAAATTTGACAGTTTATGAAAAAAGTTCATTCTATGCCAAATACTTGAAATATGAAAATGCAAATATTTCAATATGTTAACTCTTGGCATATAAGTTGCAGTCATTAATATATGAAATAATGAAAAGCTCGCTAACTATAGAAAAGTTAAAAATTTTGGAGTAGAATTAAAAAATAAAGAGTTGGAAGCTGGAGAGAACTCATGGGTGTAAAAGGCCGGCTTAAGGACATGGGCCTTGTTGACATCGTCCAGATATTCGCGACGGAGCGCAAGACCGTCGCCATACATCTGGGCTCCGAAATGGGTTACGGGTGCGTCTACCTTAAAAGCGGCTATATAATTCACGCCACTTACAGGGAGTTCACAGGCACATCGGCCCTTTTTCAGCTCCTTGCATGGAAAGACGGCGAATTCGAAGTCGAGATAGACGCGGCAACCGACGAAAGGACGATCAATAAGCCAGCGGAGGCTATCATACTTGAAGGGCTGAGGCTTCTTGACGAATCCAGGGCAAAGGGCGGCGACAAAGGGTTATATGCAGGGGATATGGAATCGATACGTCTTATAAATAAGCTCCTTGACCTCGGTATCCTTGAGAAAAATTAAGCTCGTTCGCTAAATAATACGGAAGGTTTTCGGGAATGAAGGACGGGGTAAAAAACATAGCCATCATAGGCGCCAACAAGGAGGCGTTGTCGCTTCTTCCCGTCCTTTTAAAAGACGACAGGTCCAGGGTCAGGGTCATAGCGGATTCAAACAAAGACGCTATGCTCTTCAAGCTGAACGAACTGGGTTACCGTGTCGCCGACAGTTTTGACGTCCGGGTCACAAATGATCTTAACGAACTGAAGAGGATCGAGGCCCTGAGCATCATAATAAACGCCTTGCAGGACCATGCCACCGAGAAATTCCTCGAGGCACCGGAGTTCAGGAGCGTCGAGAAGCTCGGCCCCCTCAGCGCGCGGCTTATCTGGGGCCTTAAGAGTTCTCCCGCGGAGGGGGGGAAGACCGGGGACCAGACAGCGCTCCTCTCTTCATTCCGAGAGATAGTAGACGCGGTCCGTCTTACGACTGACAGGAAGGAACTCCTTTCAGTAATACTAAAGCTTGCTACGGAGTCTTCCCGCGCCGAGCGCGGCTCCATAATGCTTATGTCTGCGGACGACGACGCTTTGCGCGTCGAGATAGCAAAGGGCATGGACGAGGAGGTCGTGCGGAAAATAAGGGTCCCGTTGGGCGAGGGGATATCGGGGAGGGTCGCCAGGGAAGGCAAGTCCTTGCTGATATCAGGAAGGGCAAAAGGCGGGGAATTCGCCCACCTTATGGAGAGAAGCGATGTTAAAAGCGCCATGTGCGTGCCCCTTATAGTAAGCGGCAAAGTTATAGGAGTAATAAACGTAAGCTCGAACGAATCCTCGCATACCTTCACCGAGGAAGACCTTGATTTTCTCACGAGTCTCTCAGGGCTTGCCGCCGAGGTCATATACAGGTCCAACGAGTATGAAAAGCTCCGGGTCGATGCCGCGAAGTTTACCTTCTGGAAAGAGATAGACGCCATAATGTCATCGACGCTTCCGCTCGACAACCGTCTCAATACGGTTGCAAGGAAGCTTGTAAACATTTTCCAGGGCCTTACCTGCTTCATATACATCTACGACGAGGACAGAAACAGGCTATTCCTGAAGGCCGCAAGCACGAAGGACGCAAAGGGTATCGGCCTTTTAAGCCTGAGGCCTGGAGAAGGGATTGAGGGGTCTGGCATAGAGTCCCTTAATGACCTTGTGCTCGTCGACAGGACCGAGGGGAAGATAAAAAGGGTTTACCTTACGCTCCCCATGGTCTCTCAGGGGGCCCCTGTCGGGTCTCTCAACGCGCAGATAGTCTCGCCCAATGGTCTTTCCATATATCAGGAGGCTTTTCTCAAGGATATAAGGGACCTTATCTCCGACAGCGTCTATAAATACAAGCAGGCCGAAAAGGAAAGGCTCAAATCCCGCAAGATGTTCGCCGTGGACGAGGCCGGTATAGAGATGATATCCGTAAGGGACACGAGGAGGCTCGCTACGATAATAGCCGCGACCCCGGCAGCCATACTCGGGGCGGAAGGGTCGCTATTGAGGCTTAAGCAGGGCGGCAAGTTTCAGATGATAGCCTCTTTCGGGCTTGACGACAAGAACGTAAGGGAATATTTCCTCCCGATAGAGAAAGAGACCGTCACTGAGGTATTGAGGAAAAAGGAGACGGTCCTCCGCGAGTTTTCCGAAGAGGCGAGCCCGTATGTTAGGGCCGTTCTCGCATACCCGATCAAGGTCAACGAAGAGATCGCCGGGGTGCTGACGTTTTTCAACAAGACAGAGGATACGCTTCTCTACCCGTTCGCCTTCTCGAAGTCGGACCGCGATATAATGGCCAGGTTCGCCGTCTATGTCGAGAAGGCGCTTTTGAACCTCAAGAGGGCTCCCGAGCCGCAGGAAAAAAAGAAGGAAGAGGTCCGTTCGAAGTTGTCGCTCTTTGAGGAAAGGGTGGAACAGGAACTTAATCGCGCCAGACGTCTCGATAAGGGCCTCGTGCTTGCTACCGTCAGGATCGCAGGGCTCAGAAACGCCTTCCCGGGGAACACTGAGTTCGAGGGCAGGCTCATGGACGCCATAAAGAAAAGGTCTAGGAACTTTGACTTCCTGGCGAGGCTTAATGAAGAGACCTTCGGGTTCCTTTTCTTCGACACGAACGAGAAGATAACAAGGGTCGTAGGGGCCATAACGGAGTTCATAGCGTCGGATGCGGCCGTAAACAGGGCCTTCATGGAAGGAAGGGCCGAAATACTTTACGGCTTCGCCAATTTTCCGGCCGACGGTGACTCTTTCGCCGCACTCTTCTCAAAGGCATCCAACAGGATAAAGCTCAACCTCAACAAGGCTTTTGGCCGTGAACTTTAGTACTTATCTCAATAAATAATATAATGATAAAAGTAAGATTTTTCGCCATGCTTAAAGGTCTCGCTGGCACCGAGACCAAGGAATACGCCGTTGCCGCTCCTATAAGTATAGAAAGCTTGAAGGAACTCATAAAAAAGGACTTCCCCTCCCTTTCCCAGATAATCGACAGCAGATCGCTTCTGATATCGGTCAATCAGGAGTTCGCCTCGAAGGAAACGCTTGTAAAGGACGGCGACGAGGTTGGATTTTTACCCCCCTTCTCAGGCGGCTGAAAACAATCCTTTAAATGAGCCGAACAAAGAGTTATAATCTGACTTAAATAAATCAGCTGGTCCGATAAATGTCAGAGCTTGTAACCATCCAAAAAGAGAGATTTTCCGTTGAGGAAGTCATCACAAGGGTAAAGTCTGCCTCGAAGGGGATAGGCGCGGTGGTCGTCTTCCTCGGGGCCGCCAGGGATTTTTCAAAGGGCGAGGTGATAACGGGGCTCAGTTTCGAGCATTACCCCGAAATGGCCGAAAAGAAGCTTAAAGACATACGGTCGAGGGCCCTTGATAACTTCAACATAATAGAGATGGCCATAGTCCACAGGACTGGCCCCATAGACATAGGCGAGGATATCGTCCTCATAGTCGCCGCTTCCGCTCACCGTAACGACGCGTTCATGGCGTGTGAATGGGCGATAACCGAGCTTAAGAGGACCGCCCCCATATGGAAGCGGGAGACGACCCAAAAAGGAGAGGTCTGGGTGTCGGAGAACCCCTAGCCCGGAAGTTTTCAGGATATGATAACCGTTGGCATACTTACGATGAGCGACAAGGGCTCGAAAGGCGAGAGGGAAGACTTAAGCGGCCGCGAGATAGAAAAGATGGTCAAGGGGCTTCCCTCGGAGGTAAAGGCCTATGAGGTAATCCCGGACGAAGTCCCCGTCATAAAGGCGAAGCTCATCGAATACGCCGATGTTTTAAAGCTCGACCTTATCGTAACGACCGGCGGCACGGGCGTGACCCCGAGGGACGTAACGCCCGAGGCTACAAGGGCGGTCATAGACAGGGAACTCCCCGGCATGGCCGAGGCCATGCGCGCCGAAAGCCTCAAGAAGACCCCGAACGCCATGATCTCAAGGGCGGTCTGCGGCATAAGAAAAGAATCCCTCATTATCAACCTTCCAGGAAGCCCCAGGGCAGTGA
>DAIDBB010000395.1 GCA_027310325.1 bacterium
GTACGCATTCCCTATCTTTATTCATCCTCGCCCGTGTCAGAGCGAGGATGAAGGCAAACTTGACCACAGCCGCCTTAAACCTTCGGGTTGTCGAATCCACCTGGCCCGAAAACGTCAGGGAGGGACATGCTTAAGATAGAATGCCCGGACTGCGCCGAATGGGTGAGCCTTCCCTTCGACATCGAAATAAAGGAAACGTCCTGCCCCAAATGCGCCAGGACCATTCCCGTAAAGGACGTCTTCGTCTCGGCGGGCCCCTATACCATACACAGGGACGTCCTTATAAAAAACATGTACAGGTACAAGAAGCTCCTCAGCGAGGCCGAAAAGGAGTTCGAAGACGTGGAGGGCGCACCGGGCGGGGGCAGGAAGGGCGGGGAGATCACGGCCAAAAGCGTAACGATGTTCATAAACCACCTGAAAGAGATGCTCTCCGGGTGCAGGGGCTCAACGCGCCACACGCTCGAAGGGGAGATCGCGGCGAAGATAAAGATAAACGGGAGAAACTTCCAGTGCAAGGTCGTCAACATAAGCGTCTCCGGGCTCTGCCTCGACGCCTCCGGGTCGCCCGAGCTCGACCTTACGGATGAGATCGGCATAACCCTGACCTGTGCCGGCAAGGAGCTCGAGGTAGCGGGCAAGATAGCATGGGCGAACAAAAAGGGCGTGCTCGGAGTGAAGTTCACGGGGCTCACGGCCGGGGCCCGCGAGGCGATAGAGGCCTGCATCACGGAAAAGTCCTTAATACTTAAGCCGCGGAAGTGACGCGTTAACAGGGCCTGCCTTAAACGGAGGAGCGCCACGCATGGAGCATACCGACGTTCTCGCCAATAAGAAATTCGACGAAAAGGACGCGGTCACGGTCGTGAACATCAAGACCGATCTGATGACGCAGGCGACCTACTACCTCCTTCCCGGCCAGGGCCTCGCCTGGCACCGCCACCCCGGCGGCGACCAGATATTTTTTACCCATGAAGGCGCGGGGGTCTGCTCGCTTGATGCCGGCAACGGGGAGGAATCGATAAAGCTGGCGCCGGGGGTCATCGCGCTCGCCCCGAAAGGCGTCTGGCACAGGATAGAGGCCACTACGAGTCTCATCGTCTCGGCGGCCACGACACAGCCGGCCGGGTTCGAGAAGAGGTAGGGACGCAATGAGGACAGGCGTCGTCCTTTCAATAATCGTAGCCGTGCTTGCCGTCGTCTTCGCGGCAGAGAACGCCAGGCCCGTCGAAGTCTCCTTCCTCAAATGGTCCTTTACCGGCTCTCTCGCCCTCGTCATGATACTCACCTTCATAGCCGGGATGCTAGCGGCCTTCCTCGCCTCTCTCCCGGGCCTGATAAGGACAAGGCTCGAGCTATCGAAGCTCCGCAAGGCCGCCGGAAAAGGGCCCGGAAAAGAGTGACGCCTCTCTAAAACCACCCGTTGCCTTTTCCGCGGCGCACCCCCGCCC
>DAIDBB010000408.1 GCA_027310325.1 bacterium
TAACGAAGAGATAATAACTACAAAAGAATTCTCGCTCCACATGGGGCCGCAGCACCCCTCGACGCACGGGGTCCTTCACCTCATACTCGATCTTCAGGGCGAAAAGGTCGTCAATGCCGAGGCGGACATAGGATACCTCCACCGCGGTACAGAAAAGATCGCGGAGAACCTCCTTTACTTCCAGTTCGTCCCTTACACCGATAGATTGGATTACATGTGCGCCATGAGCAACAACCTCGCCTATGTCCAGGCGGTTGAAAAGCTCCTGGGGATCGAGGTTACCGAGAGGGCTAAATACATAAGGGTCATAGCCGCCGAGCTATCGAGGATAGCCGGACACCTCGTTTGCATAGGTTCCGCCGCAGTTGACCTTGGGGCGATGTCGGTCCTTCTATACGCCTTCAGGGACAGGGAGATAATACTCGACATATTCGAGATGCTCTGCGGGGCCCGGATGACGCTAAGTTATCTTAGGGTAGGCGGCGTAAGATACGATTTTACCGACCAGTGCAAGGACGCATGCAAAAAGCTTCTGGAGCTCCTGCCCGGAAGGCTCGCGGAGTATGACACCCTTCTTACGCACAATAGGATCTGGATCCACAGGAACAAGGGCGTAGGTGTCATATCCGGGGACGACGCCGTGGAGCTTGGGCTTAGCGGCCCTTCACTCAGGGCGAGCGGTGTGAAGTGGGACATAAGGAAGGACGAGCCTTATCTGGTATACGATAGGCTAGACTTCGACATCGCCACCGGCGAAAACGGCGACAGCTACGACAGGTACCTCGTCCGGATGGCCGAGATAAGGCAGTCGATGCGCATAATAGGCCAGTGTCTGAAGGAGATGCCCGACGGCCCGTTTACGGTCGATATGCCCCAGATAGTCCCGCCGCCAAAGCCGGACGTCTATAAAAACATGGAGAACCTCATCCATCATTTTAAATACGTCTCTCACGGGTTCAAGGTCCCCAAAGGCGAGGTGTATTCTTCTATCGAGTCGCCGAAGGGAGAGCTAGGGACGTACATAGTTAGCGACGGCTCTGAAAAGCCTTATAGACTTAAGCTCCGGGTCCCATCGTTTATGAACCTGCAGACCATAAGCCATATGACGAGAGGCAGGTACCTGGCGGACGCGGTGGCGATAATATCAAGCCTCGATCCTGTTTTCGGCGAGTGCGACAAGTAGTTTTGGATTGGAATTCATTATCCGGCTAAAAAATAAAAAAATGTTCTCAGACAAGGCAAAAGAAGAAATACAGCAGGTCCTTAAAAAGTATCCGAACAGGAGGTCCGGTGTCATGGACGTCCTCCGGATAGCCCAGCGGGAACGCGGCGGCCATCTGGTCAAGGAGGATATGGAGGAGATAGCCAGGATCCTCGGCATGCAGACCGTCGAGGTCAACGCGTCCGCAGCCTTCTACACGATGTATAACGTGGAGAAGCCCGTCGGGAAGTACCACATACAGGTATGCAGGAACATATCCTGCTTGCTCCTCGGGGCCGAGAACCTCATAAAGCACATGGAAAGGGAACTCAACATAAGGGTCGGGGAGACCACCCCGGACAAGAAATTCACCCTTTCGACCGTCGAGTGCCTCGGCTCGTGCGGCACTGCGCCGATGATGCAGATAAACGACGATTACTACGAGAACCTGACGGCAGAAAAGATAGACAAGATCCTTAAGGACCTGAAATAGGTCTCAAGAAATAAATGGAAAAAATCCTTTTAAAAAACCTGGGGAGACCAGGGTTCCATACGATAGATAGCTGCCTGGTAAACGGCGGCTACAACGGGCTTACGGAAGCGTTTAAGCACGCGCCCGAATCCATAATCCAGATGGTAAAGGACTCGGGGCTTCGCGGCCGCGGAGGCGCGGGGTTCCCGACCGGGCTTAAGTGGAGCTTCATCCCCAAGGACCCGACCATCCAGAAGTACCTCTGCTGCAACGCCGATGAGGGCGAGCCGGGTACGTTCAAGGACAGGGGTATAATGGAGAACGACCCCCATCTCCTCATCGAGGGGATGATAATCGCAAGCTACGCCATCGGGGCCTCGGTATCGTACATATATATACGCGGGGAGTTCGTTTTCGGCACCAGAAGGCTTGAGGCCGCCATAAAGGAAGCCTATGAAAAGGGGTTTTTAGGCAAGAACATACTCGGTTCGGGCTTTTCTCACGATATGTACATCCACAGGGGGTTCGGCGCTTACATATGCGGCGAGGAGACGGCCCTTCTGGAGTCGATCGAGGGTTACAGGGGCCAGCCGAGGAAAAAGCCGCCCTTCCCGGCCCTCTCCGGGCTCTACGGGAAACCGACGGTCATAAATAACGTCGAGACGCTAGCCTGCGTACCGGCCATTATCGAGAAGGGGCCCAAGTGGTTCTCATCCATAGGGCCGGAGAAAAGCCCCGGGCCGAAGATATTCTGCGTTAGCGGACACGTGAAAAAGCCGGGGCTCTATGAACTGCCGCTCGGCACCACGATGAGGGACCTCATATTCGACCACTGCGGCGGTATGCTTAACGAGGGAAGGGGACTGAAGGCCGTGATACCGGGAGGGGTCAGCGCTCCGATGCTTAACGCCCATGAGCTCGATACCCCCCTGGACTTCGACTCTCTTGCGGCAAAGGGGAGCATGCTCGGCTCAGGGGCCGTTGTCGTCATGGATGAAAGCACTTGCATGGTCAAGACGGCGCTCATAATAAACAGGTTTTTCAGCCACGAGTCCTGCGGCAAATGCACCCCTTGCAGGGACGGCACGCCCTGGCTTACGAACATCCTCAAGAGGATCGAGTACGGCAACGGCAGGCCCGGAGACGTAGAGCTCCTCGAGAGCCTCTGCACGAACATATTCGGCCGCACCTTCTGCCCGCTCGGCGACGGGGCGGTAATGGCCCTGAGGGGCGCGCTTAAGAACTTCAGGGACGAGTTCCAGCACCATATCGACCATAAAAGGTGCATGGTATCTTAGATATAAAGCTACGCGACGGGGATCGACTTTAAAAAATGTCTACTGTAAAGATAAACGGAAAAGAGGTGACGGTAAAGGACGGCACGCTCATCCTCGACGCGGCGCGGGACGCCGGGTTCGAGATACCGACCTTTTGCTACCAGGCCGACCTCATGGGCGTCGGCTCATGCAGGATGTGCCTCGTAGAGATCGAAGGGCAGAAAAAGCTTCAGCCCTCGTGCATAACCCCGGTGCTGCACGGCATGAGCATACATACCGAGACGCCCACGGTAATGTCGGCAAGGGCGTCGATGCTCGAATTTTTGCTCGCCAACCACGCCCTCGACTGCCCGGTCTGCGACAAGGGCGGCGAGTGCGAACTCCAGGACATGGTATACAAGTATGGGCCGCACAAGGGCCGTCATGCCGAGCCGAAGTTCAAGTTCCAGGAAAAAGACTATGTCTTGAGCCCCGTTATAATCAAGAACTCCAACAGGTGCGTCCAGTGCATGAAGTGCGTTAGGGTCTGCGGGGAGGTCGTCGGGGCCAACGTCCTAGGGGCGCTCGGCAGGGGAGACCACCAGGAGGAGACGAGCTTTTTAAGATCTTTCCTCGATTGCGACCAGGACGGAAACTGCATCGAGGTCTGCCCGGTCGGCTGCTTTATGAGGCTACCTTACAGGTATAAGACCAGACCCTGGGACCTTAAGGGCAAGGACACCGTATGCCCCTACTGCGCCACGGGATGCAGGATGGTCATAGAGGAAAGGGACGGGATCGTCATCAGGGCGAAGGCCCAGCTCGGAGTGGGACTAAATAGCGAGACATTATGCGCAAGGGGCCGGTTCGGATTCGACTTCATAAATAGCCCGGAGCGACTTACGAAGCCTCTCGTAAAAAGGTTTGGCACCCTTGAGCCCGCCTCGTGGGAAGAGGCCCTCGGCGTCATAAAAGATAACTTCATCGCCGCCGGAAAAAACATAGGCGGCATAGCCTCGGCAAGGCTTACCGATGAGGAGCTCTACCTTTTTCAGAAGCTTTTTAGAAGCATGCTCGGAAGCCCCAATATCGATTCAAGCGCCAGGTGGGCCCCGGAGGCCGTTGAAGGCTTTATAAAGGCTACGGGGATGGACGAAGGCGGGGCTTCGGCGTTCGATTGCATGGAGTCGGATACCGTACTCATAACCGGGACCCATCTGTCGGATGAAAATCCCGTTACCGATTATATAGTAAGGCGCATCTCGGCAGGAAGGGCCATGAACCTTGTCATAGCCTCTCCGAGGGCGATGAAGCTCGATAGCTCGGCCAGTCAGATAGTCAGGCACAACGCCGCCGCCGAAGGGCATTTACTCGATGCGGTGACGTTAAGCGTCTACGGCGGCAACGTCGATAAGCTTAGGGACGTCCCCGGCATAAACCGTATAAAGGACGCCCGTCAGGACGACCTCGCGGGCAAGGCCGGCTGTAGCGCGGATGATATCAAGGCGATAGCCAGGAAGCTTACCGGCGAAGGCAGCGTAGGCCTTTTCGCCGGGACCGAGTTCCTCCGTTACCCCGGGAGTATCCCGGGGCTCGCGCTTCTTAAAAACGCGCTAAAGGCCCTCGGAAAGAAGGTCACCATCATCCCGGTGCTCGACAGGGCGAACCAGAGGGGCGCCTGGGAGATGGGCGTACATCCGGGGTTTGGCCCCGGGTACAGCCCGGTAAAAGAAAGGGGCATGGGCTGCGCGGATATGCTCGAAGCCGCTTCAAGTGGAGAGCTTCAGGCCCTATATGTGGTCCAGTCTGACATAGTCGCCATGCATCCGGATGAAAACTTTGTGAGGGGGGCGCTGTCGGGGCTTAAGTTCCTCGTCGTGCAGGACTGCTTCATGTCCGAGACCGCAAGGCTCGCCAATGTCGTGTTACCCGCTTCGAGCTTTGCGGAAAAGGACGGCATCTTGACGAACCAGGAGGGAAGGGCCCAGATAATAAGAAAGCTCCTCCCCCCGCCGGTGAAGGCGAAGCGCGATATCGACATAATAAGGGCGGTAGGCGAGACCTTCGACAGGTCGTTCGGCCCCAAAAACCCGGTCCTTGTCCTGGACGAGATAAGAAAAGAGGTCGGGATGTACGGGGAAGTGAGCCTCGCCTTTAACAATAAAAGGAACGTTGATAATAAGCTCGACCTTAAAGAGGCCCTTGTGAAGCCCGCCGGCCTGGCCGAAGGGCTAAATGCAAGCGGTCTTGAGACAAAGCTTGAGCCTAAGACGGATGAACACCCGTTCCTCCTCGCCACGGGAAACCATCTTTTCCACTCGGGCAGGCTTTCAAGGAAGTCGCCGACTCTAATTGGGCTTTTAAAGAACGCGATAGTCGAGATAAGCGCTGAAGACGCATCGGCGCTTGGTCTTATGAACGGGGACAAGGTAAGGATAAAAGGCAGATACTACGAAGCCTACGCGACGCTTCATACAAGGAGCGGATCCAAAGGTGGGGTAGCCTTCATCGCCGAGAATTACGACGACGTGCCGGTCAACAGGTTCTTCAGGCGCGGCGAAGGAGTCCCGAGGGTAAGCATAACAAAGGCATAGGGCAAAGGAGCGGACCCTTAAACCGGGCTGCTCCTGTCAAGGGGCCAAATAACGAAAAGGCCGGGAGGTAGATTATGGTCGATCCGAAATCGTTAAGAGAATATATGTTCTTTTCGGACCTTTCAGACGACGAGCTTTCCGCGATATCCAAGATCGTCAAAAGAAAGGACTTCAAGCTCGGCGAGACGGTATTCCGGGATTCAGAGGACGGCAACTCGCTCTACCTCATTAAAAGAGGCGAGGTCAAGGCCTGCAAGACCGCCCCTGACGGAGAGCTTTTTACTTTGACGCTTATGAAAGACGGAGATATCTTCGGAGAGATGAGTTTCCTTGACGGCAGGCCCCGTTCGGCGACGATCGTGGCCATCTCGGACCTTGAGACCTATGTCCTCGAAAAGAATGATTTCGACACCCTTGTCGAATCGAACCCGAGGATGGTCTTCAAGCTCCTTAAGAACATAATCTTCATAATACACTCCATCGTCCGAGGGATGAACTCGAGATACGTGGAGATGGTAAATTACATGTGGGGCAGAAGAAGATAATCCCGCTGTCAATGGAACACACTTACTTATAAAAGAAGGGCTTAAAGATGCCTGATATCTCGCTCATAGTAGCGCTGGCGCTAATGGTCATAAAGGTCTTCATCGTGACCACGATACTCTTTGTCCTGCCGCTGCCGCTTACCTACGTTGAAAGGAAGGTGGCGGGGCACATCCAGGTAAGGCTCGGGCCCTGGAGGGTCGGCCCCCACGGGCTCCTTCAGCCGTTCGCCGACATGATAAAGCTCATCCTCAAGGAAGATATCGTCCCGGACAAGGCCGATAAGTTCCTCTTTAAGCTCGCCCCTCTCATGGCGATGCTGCCGGCCTTTGTCGTATACGCGGCCATACCATTCGGGGATAAATGGACGATACCGTTCATCGATAGGGAAGTAACGCTATATATTGCCGACATGAACGTCGGAATACTATATGTGCTCGCGATCTCGGGCCTCGGCATATACGGCCTCATATTCGGCGGGTGGTCCTCGAACAGCAAGTACGCGCTCATAGGCGGGTTGAGGTCCTCGGCGCAGATGATAAGCTACGAAATCGCCGTGAGCTTCTCGGCCATAGGGGTGGTGCTCCTTTCAAGGTCGCTTAGCCTCCTTGAGATAGTCAAGAGCCAGGGCGGGAACCTCCTCCACTGGAACTTCTTCTATCTGCCGGTCGGGCCCGTATGGTTCGCGATCTTCCTTATAGGGTCTCTTGCGGAGATAAACCGCGTCCCGTTCGACCTCCCCGAGGACGAAGGCACGCTCGGCGCGGGTTTCCATACGGAGTACAGCGGCATGAGGTTCGCGTTTTTCATGCTCGCGGAATATCTGGCATTGGTGACCGTATCGGTCATGTCGGTAGTGCTCTTTTTCGGCGGGTGGAACGCTCCTTTTAATGTCCCGTTCGTTCCCCCGATACTCTGGTTCCTCGGCAAGGTGATATTATTCATCTACTTTTTCATGTGGGTCAGGTTTACGCTTCCGAGGTACAGGTACGACCAGCTTATGACGATCGGATGGAAGATACTTATTCCGGTTTCGCTCGTTAAC
Organism: bacterium; assembly: GCA_027310325.1. Taxonomy (GTDB): domain Bacteria; phylum Desulfobacterota; class GWC2-55-46; order GWC2-55-46; family GWC2-55-46; genus JAKAIQ01. The sequence continues at coordinate 7,112 of DAIDBB010000408.1, forward strand.
CTTATTATCACCGGGCTTATGAAGATATGAGCGGCAAAGAGAGACTTAACATATTCGAGCTTATAAAAAAGGTCGTCTTTACGGACTTCGTAAAGGGGCTTTCCATAACTCTCGGTTATAACGTCAGGGGAAGCATGACGCTTAAGTACCCGGACCAGGAGAAGTGGATACCTTACAAGAGGTTCAGGGGCCTCCATACCCTTAACAGGGATGAAAACGGCAGGGAGCTCTGCGTCGCGTGCGAGCTCTGCTCAAAGGCTTGCCCGACGCAGTGCATAACCGTCATACCCATGGAGGACGACACAGGACGCGGCATCTCCGACAGGGTGGCCAAAGTCTGGAAGGTTGACCTGGTAAGGTGCCTTTTCTGCGGATATTGCGAGGACGCGTGCCCCACAAGAGCAGTCCGGCTCGGCAGGGATTACGAGCTCGCGTGCAGCGATTCGAGCTGCAACCTTAAGCAGAGGGAAGAACTGCTTGTTCCCCAATCGGTTCCGGAGAGCTTTGAGGGCGGGGTCGTTGCCGCATCGACATTCGAGGCATCCCCGGCCGGGCTACGCGTGAAGGCCGACCTTACCAAGACGAAGAAGAGGCCGTGGTAGCACCCGGATTTTAACGGTCTGCAAGGGACTTTTTGAGAGAGCCTTTTTGTAAAAAGTTTCTCTCAAACTCTTTCCAAAAACTCACAGTTCTTCCTGGCAAAACCCCGGAATACCGGGGTTTTGCCAGGAACTAAAAGTCCTTGAAGGGGTCTGAAAAAAAGAGTTTCTCGGCATCTAAATCGGATGGACTTTTAGCGGGCTTTGGTGTACTGTTAGTCCTCAATAAAAAAAACGAAACGATGGAACAGATACCCTTTTTTATATTCGCGGCCATAGCCGTCTTATCGGCTATCGGGGTCATATCTGTAAAGAACGCCGTGCACGGCGCCTTTTACTTGATGATAACGCTTCTCCAGGTGGCGGCCATCTTTATCCTCCTCAGGTCTCCCTTCCTGGCGGCGGTCCAGGTATTCATATACGTCGGCGCGGTCATGGTGCTTTTCCTCTTCGCGGTAATGGTCCTTGACATAGGTAAGGAAGAGCTGAGGGAGACGTTTAACCAGCAGGGCGTTATCGCAATCCCGGCCGTGCTTGTGATGCTTGCGCTAATCGGCTACATGATCATCGGCGGAAAGGTGCTGGCCCCTGCCGGAAATCTAACCGACGACGTCCTCATAGGAAACAGCACCGAGGTCCTGGGTAAAGAGCTTTATACGAAGTACCTTTTTCCCTTCGAGGTCGTTTCAATACTCCTCCTTATCGCGCTTGTGGGGGCAATAGTGCTTGTAATGAAGGATAGGAAGAGATAATGCTGACTCTGACGCACTTTCTAATATTGAGCTTCCTCCTCTTCTCCATAGGGGTGGCGGGGGTGCTTTTGAGGCGCAATATCATAATAATACTCATGTCCCTTGAGCTTATCTTCAACTCCGCCAACATAGCTCTTGCGGCGTTCTCGTATTTCCTTAAAGGGCTTAACGGCATGGTGTTCGTGGTCTTCAATATCACGGTGGCGGCCGCTGAGGTGGCGATAGGGCTTGCCATTTTGGTTGCCGTTTACAGGAACAGAAAGACGGTTAACGTCGACGAACTCGGGGACATGAAAGGTTAGACATGTTCAGTCTTGTATGGCTCATACCGGTTCTGCCGCTCCTAGGCGCGATAATAAATGGCGTCTTCGGCAGCAGACTGAGCGAAAAAACCGTCGGCGCGATCGGCTGCGCGGCCATGGCGATATCCCTTGCCATTTCTGTCTCGATATTCGCAAGCCTCATTGCGCTTCCTCCTGACGCCCGCTCGATAGTCGTGACGACTTTCGAATGGATACCGAGCGGGTTTTTCCACATAACGTTCAACTTCCTCATAGACCCGCTTTCCACCCTCATGATACTCGTGGTTACAGGGGTGGGCTTCCTCATACACGTATATTCCGTGGGCTACATGCATAACGACCAAGGGTTCTGGAGGTACTTCGCGTACCTTAACCTCTTCGTATTCTTCATGCTCATGCTCGTCCTCGGGGGGAATTATCTTGTACTGTACCTCGGGTGGGAAGGCGTGGGACTGAGC
>DAIDBB010000430.1 GCA_027310325.1 bacterium
CCTCTGTTCCTCTTGATTCCCACTATTCCCTCGCTGTCTACAACAGTTTTACAACAGTGAGGTCGTATGACTTTCTATATTGAGTTCAGGGGTAATGACCTATTTTTTACAACGGTTTTACAATATTTCTACAACAGCGAGTCAACCGGATTTCACAGGATTTAACGATAGTGTGGAAAAAACAAGGAAACCTCGTTTTAAGTAACAATCAGCACCTGATTCCTTATTCGGCGCAGCATGTCAGCTTCCCCACGTCCTTGTAAAAGCTCTGCGCGCAGAGCTTGATCATCTCTGAAAGGGTCGGGTACACGTCAATTTTCTCCGCGGCGTCTTTTATCGTCATGCCGTTTTTTATCAGCAGGACAGCCTGATGGATAACCTCTGAAGCCCCGTTCGAAAGAATGTGGACGCCTAGAATCCGTCCGCTTTTCTCTTCCGCTACGATCTTTATAACCCCCCTTGTATCCATGTCGGCGCGAGCCTTGGGCACATAATTCATGTCAAGGGTCCTTGATACGGCCTTGAATCCCTTTTCTATGGCCTCTTTTTCCGTAAGCCCCACGCTCGCCACATTGGGCTGCGTGAAGATGGCATGTGGTACGGTAGAATAATCGGCCTTTCTTGGATCGCCATCGGCCAGGGCGTTATGAGCGGCTATGGAGCCTTCCATGGCCGCTACCGTTACCAGAGGCATCCTTCCGGTCACGTCGCCCGCGGCAAATACCCTCGGGTTCGACGTCCTCATATACTCGTCGGTTCTTATGAAGCCTTTTTCATCGGTATCCACTCCTACTGCATTAAGGTTCAGGTCCTTCGTATTAGGGGTGATGCCGGTTGCCATGAGGACGCTTTCGGCCTCAAACTCTTTTGCGTTTCCGTTTATCAGAGCCCTCACCGCTTTTTTTCCGCCCTTCCTGTAAAATTCCATAATCCTTGCGCCGGTATGGACTTTAATGCCTTCTTCCTCTAGGTATCTTTTAAGCGCTGCGGATATCTCCTCTTCCTCCTCGGGGATTATCCTTGGGCTTCTCTGGAGTATATAGACCTCGGCCCCGAAGTGGGCGAAAATCTGTGCCATCTCAACCGCCACGAACCTTTCACCGATTATGATCATGGATGCCGGAAGTATCTTTAAATCGAGCGCCGTGGCGGAGTTTAAAAAATCGATATCCTCGATCCCCTTGAACGGTATTATTTGCGGGGCCGCTCCGGTGGCTATTATGAACTTGTCGCCGATCAGAATC
>DAIDBB010000437.1 GCA_027310325.1 bacterium
GAACCTGGGGCCTATCCTCCTGTAGACCGTATCACGGATGAACTGGACGCGGAAGCCGTTGTACAGCTGCGTTATGAAGCGCCAGAGCTTTATCGTTATGATATCCTTATGGTATCCCTTCCAGGAGTCCTCCGGGCTGAACATCTGCCTTATGACGGCGCGGGTAAGCCCCTGGTCCATATCGGTAAACCTTATCCCCAGGATGAAATTCCCTTTCCCGTCCACGTCGTTCCTGACGATCCGGCCTTTGAGGCGCGTCACTTCCCCGTAGCTGCTTACAAGATCAAGGCTTACGGACGGGGAAACGAGCTCGACGGGACCCGGAAGGACTATCGAGACCCCTGTCTCGCTCAAGTTGGTAGTGACGCACTGGATCATCTCGCCGGTCCTGTCGACCGACGAATGGACGTCGCACCTTATCGCTCGGGCAAGCCTGATATTACCCCTCCTCTGCGGACGCTCCCGCGCGGCCATGACGGCGGTCACGAGTAGAACGAGGTTATAGAACGCCCAGACGAGGCTTATTATAGCCGAATCGCGGCTTCCGCCGCGGCCGAGGCTGAAGAGCCCGGCCTGGATGCCGATGAGGAGAAGAACGGCTAGCAATATGTGGGGCAGCACCAGCGAGGCCTGGATGCTGAAGTCCTTATACCGCTCCCCTTTCGGGGTAACCTTGAAGGTATGGCCGAAGGGCATGAAGACCGTCTTTATCGCCGCTACGGTCAGGACAAAGGACATGAGCGTTTCGTATACGTCGCTCCAGAACGGGTTCCTGTGGCCTTTGCTTACCATGTTGAAGGCTATGATGGTCGCCGCGTAGTGGGGCGCGTAATAACCGAGGAGCGTCCTTAAGTCGGCCATGAGGGGCGGGTATTTGAGAAGGAGGTACGCAAGGGGGGCCGCGAGGTAGACGAGCCTCGGCAGGCCGTTGAAGAAATATATGACCGACGCGAAGTAATTGAGGCGCTGGTGGAGGCCAAGCCCCCTTTTGATGACCGGGTTGTCGAGGACAAAGACCTGGATGCCGCCCTTCGCCCATCTCTCCCTCTGCCTCAGGTACCCGGCGGCGCTTTCAGGGGAAAGCCCGGCAGAGAGGTCTTTATTGACGTAGACGGACTTATGGCCCCTGGAGTGGAGTTCCATGCTCGTGTGAAGGTCTTCGGTTATGGTCTTCGTCATCATTCCGCCGACCTCTTCAAGGGCCTTTCTGCGGAAAACCCCGCAGCTCCCGGCGAAAAAGGCGCTATTTCTCCTGTCGCGGCCCGGCTGTATGACGTGGAAGAAGAGGTCCTGCTCGTTCGTTATCTCCTTTTCGAGCCGGAGGTTCCTCTGGAACGTGTCGGGGTTATAGAAGTGGTGCGGGGTCTGGACGATCGCGACCCTGGGGTCGGCGAAAAAGCCGACGGTCTCTTTTAAAAAGCTCCTTACCGGGACATGGTCGCAGTCGAATATGGCGACGAACTCGCCTCTGGTCTGCTTGAGGGCGTTATTGAGGTTCCCGGCCTTGGCGTCCCTGCGGTCGGCCCGCGTTATATAACCGCAGCCGAGGCTTTCGGCCAGCGCCTTAATCTCCTCCCTGCCGCCGTCGTCGAGGACATGGACGTTAAGCCTGTCTTCGGGCCAGTCCTGGGCCTTGCAGCCCACAAGCGTCCTTTCGAGTATCTCCTTAGGCTCGTTGTAGACGGTGACGAACATATCGACCGCCGGCCTGAACCCTTCGCCCCCGGGAGGGAATCGCTTCACTTCCGGGCCGGACTGGTAGTAAAAAAGGAGCGACTGCAGGAACCCGTAGAGCTCGGCCCCGAGCACGGCCCCGCTTATGAGGACGGCCAGATAATCGGCGGTATTGAGGGTAAAAAAGCTCCTCCAGACTATGTACCTTAAAGAGATTACGACATTAAGGATGATGACGGGGTTACGCAGACGCTCAACTTTAGAAAGGGCGAGCATCAAAAGGAGGACTGCTATGATAACGAGCGGATCAATCCTGTATAAGAGGACCTGTTTCAATATTTCCATAAATAAGAAAAAAACCAGACTCTTCCATATGCCATAATCATAAGATTAAGCTCCCCAAGCCAGGGGTCCAGTAGTGTAATTCAGTTCTTCCAGGTTTTTAAGGTATGATTATTCTTTTACCTTTTTTGGGGCAGGATTTCAATAAGATATTGGCACGTCAAAAAAAAAGGACGCACAGCAGTGTGCGTCCTTTTTCGAGCAATTATCCGTTATAAAGTTATTTCAGCTCTTTAAGCGTCTTTTTCGCCTCCTCGGCCCCCGGGTACTTGTCGGATATCCTTAATGAAGCCTGCAGCTCCTTTTTTGCGGAGCCGATATCGCCCTTCTTATAGTACGCCATGCCGAGATGGTACCTTATGAGGGGGTTATTGGGAAGCTTCCCCGCGCTGTCGCTAAGGAGGTTAATGGCCTTGAGATAGGCCCCTTTCTTGTAGTATATCCAGCCGAGGGTGTCCGATACCGACGGGTCGTCGGGAGCGGCGCCCTTTGCGGTCTCGGCAAGCGTCATCGCCACGTCGATGTTCCCTGCGCCCTGCGCGTACAACCACGCCAGGTTATTGGCGGCGGGGACGAACTTCGGGTCTATTTCGAGGGCCTTCCTGTAGTTCTCGACCGCCTTGTCGGTCTTGCCCTGCCTCTCGTAAAGGACGCCAAGGAGAACGTACGGCGGAAGGAGCTTCGGGTTCGCCTTTACGGCGGCCTCGTACTCTTTTATCGCGTCTTCAAAAGAGCCTTTCCTCGCGTAGATCGTACCGAGGTCGGTGTAAGGTCCGGGCAGGTCGTTTTTAAGCTCTATCGCCTTCTTAAGAGACGCCTCCGCGGCGTTAACATCCCCGGTCACTATATATACCCTTGCCAGGAGCTGATGGATATAGGGGTCGTCCGGGGATTTCTTCAAGCGCTCCTTCACGAGTTCTATCGCCCTCGCCGGCTGCTTTTCAGACAGGTGCGCCATGACGGCGAGGCCCAGGACGTTTGTGAGATTGGGGTCGAGTGAAAGCGCCTTTTCGTACTGGGCAAGCGCCGCCCTGTTATTCTTATTCATCTGGTAGACCATGCCGAGCTTTACGTAGCCCCTCGGGTCGTTCGGGGCGGCCTTTATCACCTGCTCGAAATCGGCCCTGGCCTCGTCGGGTTTGCCCTGCCGGAGCTTTATCTCCCCGCCGAGGAGGTTCGCCCCGGGGTTGCGGGGCGCCACTTGGAGCACCTTCTGCGTCTGCTCCAGCGCCAGCTTCAAGTCATTGGAGTCTATCTCCATGGCGGCCAGGGCCAGGCGCGCGTCGATGTAACCGGGCAGCAGCCTTATCGCCTCGTTCAGCTCGGACTTCGCGGTCTCGGGGTTACCGCTCGCCCGGTACGCGGTCCCGAGGAAATAATGGGACTGGGCGATCCTTGGCTCCGCCTTTACGGACGCGCTAAGGTCCTCTATCGCCTCTTTGAGCTTATTTTGGTTAAGATTTAGCCTCCCGCGGAGATACAGCGCGTACGGGTCTTTCGGTCTCTTCTTGAGCGCCGCGTCAACGAGCGGCGCGGCCTCCTTGTCCTTTTTTC
>DAIDBB010000442.1 GCA_027310325.1 bacterium
AAAAAGGACGTTGGACTGCTTGAGCCAGTACTTGAAGACTATCCTCGAGATCTGGAACATCTTTTCATAAGGGGGATTTCCGCCGAAATCCGACGAGATGGTCGCCCTCTCGCCAAGAAGCTCGGTTACCAGGGCGTTAGCGCCTCCGCCGAACGTAGGCGCGGTAATAGTTCCCTTCGGGTTCATGACAAAAACGTCGCTCTGCCCCTGGTATGTCCTTAACTGGTTGATCTCCTGCTCGAACTCGGAATAGTCCGAGGCGAAGAGATGAGCCGGAAGGTCGAGCCTCTTCCAGGCCGGGTTGTCTATGTCAAAAGCGACCTTAAGGTCGCACGCCACCGGCACGAGCCTTCCCTTCGAGTCCGGCGACATCCTTATCGGGTTAATCTCGAGAAGGCTCATCCCGTAGTTATTGAAAAGCGTCCAGAGCTTTGGGAGGTTCTGCACTAGCGGGCTTATTATCTCGCTTGGAGCACCGAGTTCCGTAAGGGCGTTCGCGACGTGGAAGCTCTTAAGGCCTGTTAGCGCGTCGAACGGCACCTCCCTTATCTTATCCTTCGGGAGCTCCTCTATGTCCATCCCGCCGTGATGGGTTATGGTCATGGTAGGCGCCCTGTAGAGGGTCGAATCCGAAATAGAAAAATAGACCTCATGCTCCGCCGGCACTCCTCCCTCGAAGGTCACGCCGTCGGCCTTGGCGGTACTGTTGCCGAACGTGTGCTCCACGAAATACAGCCTCTCTTTTTCCTTGAGGGCCGTAGCGATGTCCTTGGCCTTGCCTATGAGGCCGGCCTTTCCCTTTTTGCCGACCCCGCCCTTGAAGACAGGTTTCACGAAGACCATGCCGCACTTTTTGATGAGTTCCTTTATCTCGTCAACACTTGCCTCGGGGCCGAGCACCTCGGCCACTGGGAATTCAACGCGCTTTAAGAGCTTTTGGCCCCATTGAAGGCCTGTAAGCTGCATAATAAAACCTCCGGTTATCTAAATTGATGGAAACAATGCCACTTAGGAAATAGAGTCTATTATCGAATTCAGGGTCGCGCTGGGGCGCAGCGCCTTTGTTGCCTTTTCGAAGTCCGGCCGGTAGTAGCCGCCGATATCCTGCGGTTTACCCTGCGCTCCGATGAGCTCAGAGTTGATCTTAGCCTCGTTGTCGCCAAGCTCCTTCGCGGGCTTTGAAAAATGCTCCTTAAGGTCCTTGTCCTTTGTCTGCTCGGCCAGCGCCTTGGCCCAATATAAAGCGAGATAAAAGTGGCTTCCACGGTTATCCAGCTCGCCTACCTTGCGGGCAGGCGACCTGTTATTATCGAGTATCTTCCCTATTGCCTGGTCTATCGTATCCGCCAGCACCTGGGCCTTCTTGTTCTTGAACATGTTGGCAAGGTGTTCCAATGACACGCCGAGGGCCAGAAATTCGCCGACGGAGTCCCATCTGAGGTACCCTTCTTCAAGGAACTGCTGGACGTGTTTGGGCGCCGAGCCGCCTGCGCCTGTCTCGAAAAGCCCGCCCCCGTTCATGAGGGGAACGATTGAGAGCATCTTGGCGCTTGTGCCAAGCTCGAGGATCGGAAAGAGGTCGGTAAGATAATCGCGGAGCACGTTACCGGTTACCGAGATAGTGTCTTTCCCGGCCCTTATGCGCTCGAGCGACAGGCGCGTGGCTTCCACGGGAGACATTATCTTTATCTCAAGGCCCTTGGTGTCGTGGTCCCTAAGATAGCGGTTGACCTTTTCTATGATCTGAGCGTCGTGGGCCCTGTTCTTGTCCAGCCAGAAAACAGCTGGCGCCCCGGTTGCTTTGGCCCTGGTGACTGCAAGCTTCACCCAGTCCTGTATCGGTGCGTCCTTTGTCTGGCACATGCGGAAGATATCCCCTTCTTCCACGGACTGTTCCAGCAATACTTTTCCAGAGGCGTCGACGACCCGGATCATCCCGGTCCCCGATGCCCTGAACGTCTTGTCGTGAGACCCGTACTCCTCCGCCTTTTGCGCCATAAGGCCGACGTTGGGAACACTGCCCATGGTCCTGGGATCTAAAGCGCCGTGCTTTTTACAATCATCTATGACCACCTGGTAGACGTCGGCATAGCACCTGTCGGGTATTACAGCCTTGGTATCGTGGAGCTTGCCGTCAGGCCCCCACATCTTGCCCGACTCGCGTATCATGGCCGGCATCGAAGCATCGATAATCACGTCACTCGGCACATGGAGGTTCGTTATCCCCTTGTCGGAGTTCACCATCGCAAGTTCAGGGCGGATCTTGTAAACGGCCTTGATGTCAGACTCGACCTGGCCCCTCTGGGCGTCAGGGAGCTTCGCTATTTTCGCGTAAAGGTTGCCAAGGCCGTTATTCGGATCGACCCCAAGCTCCTTAAACAGAGAGGCGTGCTTTTCAAATACGTCTTTGAAGAATACCGAAACGGCATAGCCGAACATGACGGGGTCGGAGACCTTCATCATGGTGCACTTGAGGTGCAAAGAAAGGAGCGCTCCTTTCTTTCTCGCGTCTTCGAACTGCTCTTCATAGAATTTGAGCATGGCCTTGCGGTTCATGACGCACGCGTCGATGACCTCGCCGGCCTTCAAGGCCGTCTTTTCCTTGAGGACCGTGGTCTTTCCGTCCCGGGCCACGAACTCGATCCTTACGTTTCCCGCCTCGGCGACGGTAGTTGATTTCTCACTGCCGTAAAAGTCGCCGGCGCTCATGTGTGACACGTGCGTCTTCGAGTCCGCGCTCCACGGGCCCATCTTGTGGGGGTGCTTTCTCGCGTAATTCTTTACAGAGGCCGCTGCCCTCCTGTCCGAGTTTCCTTCCCTCAGCACAGGGTTAACGGCGCTACCCAGGACCTTTCCGTACCTGGCCTTAATATCCTTCTCGGCGTCGGTT
>DAIDBB010000467.1 GCA_027310325.1 bacterium
AGGTAGAGGTCCGCCAGCAACCTTTCCGGGTGCTTGTGCTTTCCCCCCTCAAGCTGCGTTACGGTCGTCCTGTCGGTGCAAAGGAGTAACGACAGGTCCTCCTGGGTAAGGTCCCTGTCCTTCCTTATCATTTTGGAAAGCGCCGACGGATTATTCTGGCTTTCGGCGAGCTTCGCCAGAAAGTCCTTGAAAAGGGCGCTATTTTCCTCGCCGGGCTCAAGCGGCGTTTTATTTTTCGCGTGGTCCTGTATAGCGCAGATGTCTTTATACAGCGCCCCGTCGTTCAGGATGACCAGAGTCAAAAAGAGGTCTCGGAGCCACCTGGCGCCGTCCGCGTATCTTCCGGCTTCGAGCCGTATTATGGCGTTACGGTGAACTCCCAGGAGGGCCCCCAGAGCGGATTGGCTGAGCCTGTGCCTATTCCTTAAAAGGCGGACGACCTTGGGTATTTCACCTTCAGAGCCCTCAAGCATTTCCTTGAATTCTATGATCTCTTTTTTACGTTCCATGGCAGATGCGTCAAGGATGTTAGTATATATAATGGGTGGATGGATTTCAAGCTCTAAATTTGTCTTTTAAAATCATGGCACTACGTTCAGTAAGCAACTCTATTAACATTTTAGGGCACTATTTTTAACCTTACAGTGTAATAACAGATGCTCTACGGCTCTGTCTTAATTCTTTGAAATGCACTTTTTTTAACGGCAATGGCCCACTTACGCGCGATAACGATAGTCAAATGACGCACTGTTTTTGACTTCAAAACCCCAGCAAGTAAAAAGGGGGGTTACGCCATCCCTGCCGTAACCCCCTCTTTTTGACTCTTTTTGCGCGATATCACGCCGAGGGCCTCAATAGCCCGTCCTTCAGAACAACATTTGTAAAGATCCTCTCGACCGACTCCGATAGGACGTTATCCATGGCGTTCTTGAAGGCCTCCCGGTCAAAGGCGACTATTATCTTGGGCTCCGATGTCCCGTCTATATTTTCGGTGACGAGGCTACCGTCCTTTACGTTTTTGAGGATGACGTTCAAGGTGAGGTCGTTTTTTATCTCCGTCGAGCCGAAGCCGGATTTTGCCATCGTCGAGATCTTCTGGACTGTCCCGCCT
>DAIDBB010000470.1 GCA_027310325.1 bacterium
AAGGTGACCCCCCGCACGGCCTCTATGCCGTTATATCGTTTATAAAGGTTCTCGACGTGGATTACAGACATATCTTCTCATGTATACGAGGGTAAGGGCCCCGGATATTTATTATAACAAAACAAACAGACTTTTTTCAGATTTATTACCTGCTTTATTTTTCGAAAAAAAGAAGGTAGGCAAAGAAACAGCAACGTTGACGTCAATGTGCCGCAAGGGATCGTTACATCCTAAACGATGAAACAAAATTCTCGACGTTATTTGAATCGGTGAGCCGGAGGGTTGTTCAGCAGGATTTGATCGTGAAGCTGAACGTGGAGCCTTTTCCGGGTGAGCTTTCTACCTGCATCTTCCCGTTGTGGCCCTGTATTATATGCTTTACTATGGCCAGGCCCAGGCCAGTCCCGCCTAGCTCCCTGCTCCTTGCCTTGTCCACGCGGTAGAATCTCTCGAAGATCCTCGGGATATCGGCGGCCGGTATGCCGATGCCGGTATCTTTCACGTCGACCCTCACGGCCCCTTTGGTCTTCTCCGCCGTTACGCTTACGCGTCCGCCCGAGGGCGTGTATTTTATGGCGTTATCGAGGAGGTTGACCATTACCTGCTCAAGCCTGTCCCTGTCGCCCAGGACCTTCGGAAGGCCGTCCGGCAGCGCTGACGCGATCACGATCCCTTTGTCCCTTGCCTGTTTTTCAAAGCCTTTCATCGTAGCGTGGATAAGTTCATTTAGGTCCACCGGCGCGGACACTATTGTCATCTGGTGGGACTCAAGCCTTGAAAGGGTCAGGAGGTCGTCAATAAGCCTGGCCATCCGGGTAGCGTGCCTGTCTATGACGCGGAGAAACTCTTTAAGCGTTCCTTTGTCGTCCATCCCTCCGTCCAGGAGAGTCTCTGAATATCCTTTTATGCTGGCAAGAGGTGTCCTGAGCTCGTGAGAAACATTGGCGACAAAATCCTTCTTTATCGTCTCCACCCTCTTCTCTTCCGTGATGTCCTTCAGAAATAGCAGCAGGCTCGATTCTTCCCTGTCTTTGAGGGGCACGAGCCTGACGTTAAAGTACCTGTCGCTTTCATTGATCTCTATCTCGTCGGAAAGAAGGGTATTATTCTGGATGAACCCGTCGATTGTCTTATGAAGACCGGCATTTTTAATTAAGAGGCTTATGGGCTTGCCTTCAACCCCTCCCCTTGCGGGAAAAGCATTAAGGAAAAAAGGGTTTGCGTACAGCACCCTCCCTTCCCTGTTTAACGCCAGGACCCCTGTCCTCATCTCCCTTGCTATAGCTTCGAGTATTATGTTCTTTCCCATATTCCAAGGCAGAAAAAAATGCCGATGGCTCAAGACTTAAGTTCCTTAAACCTGTATCCGACCCCTCTTACCGTCTCTATGAACTTGCCAGCGCTTTTAAGCTTTGTCCTCAGACGCCTTACGTGGGTATCCACGGTCCTGGGTATTACATAGCAATCCTGTCCCCATGCCCGGTCGAGTATGGTATCCCTCGCAAGCACCCGTCCGTTGGCCTCCATAAGGACGGACAAAAGCTTAAACTCGGTTGAAGACAGCATGACCTCCTGCCCCTTGACGCTCACCCTGTGCCTCGAAAAATCGACGATAAGGTCGTTAAAAGACACCACTTTGTCATGGGCCGGGCCCCTGTCTTCAGATGACCTTTTAAGGACCGCCCGGACCCTCAAGGCAAGCTCCCTTGGGCTGAAGGGCTTTGTGATGTAGTCTTCGGCCCCGAGCTCAAAGCCTATGACCCTGTCGACCTCCTCACCCTTGGCCGTGAGCATTATGACCGGTATCCCGCTGGTCGAGCCGTCGGCCTTAAGCCTCCTTAAGACTTCAGTGCCGTCCATATTCGGGAGCATTATGTCAAGGACGATCAAGTCCGGCCTCTTGGCCTTTGCAAGCTCTATGGCCTCGGGCCCGTCCTTGGCGGAAAAGACCGTATACCCCGCTTTTCTCAAGTTGTAGTCGAGGAGGTTAAGTATGTCGACCTCGTCGTCTACAACCAGTATGCTTGCGTTATTCTGCACCGATAAGGTCCCTCACCTTGCTTTCTATATCATCCCTTACCCTTCTCATTATTTTCCAGTCCCTTCCTAGGGGGTCATCTATTTTCCAGTCGTACTTCCCTCCCCTGTAAGATGCGGGGCAGAGGGCATTTGCCGGGATGCAGCCGAGGGTGACCACCACGTCGGCCCATTCGATCATCTCTTTTGTCAGCTGCTTAGAGGTCTGGGACGTTATGTCTATGCCTTTTTCCTTCATCGCCTCAATGGTGCTTCTGTTAACCATCCCCGCGGCTGAAGTGCCGGCGCTTCTGACCTCTACCCTGCCGTTCCCGTAAAACTTGCCGAACCCCTCTGCCATCTGGCTCCTGCAAGTGTTTCCGACGCAGACGAACAATACCTTTTTAACTCCACTCCCTGAAGCAGCCACTTCTTCAATCCCCTTTATCCTGCCTTAAAAAAAAGCCCGGCAGACGCCGGGCTTCTATCGGATTTATGAGAGAACGGCGGTCAAAAGACACTCCTACCATACCCCTGTGCTCAGGTACTCGTGTATGGAGTTCGCCGCGCGCCTTCCGTCCCCCATCGCGAGGATGACCGTTGCGCCCCCCCTTACGATATCGCCGCCCGAGAATACGCCCTTTTTGCTCGTCCTTCCGGTATCGGGGTTTATGGTGATGTTGCCCCACTTGTTTACCTTGATGTCCGGCGTAGTCTGAGGTATGAGGGGGTTCGCGCCGTTGCCTATGGCAACGATGGCGATGTCTGCGTCGATGCAGAACTCGGACCCTTTAACCTCGACGGGCCTTCTCCTGCCGGACTCGTCCGGCTCACCGAGTTCCATCCTCACGCACTCAACCGCCTTCAGACGCCCGTCCCTGTCGCCGATGAAACGCTTCGGGTTCGTGAGGAGCTGGAACTTAAGGCCCTCTTCCTCGCCGTGATGAATCTCCTCTACCCTGGCCGGGAGTTCCTCCCTTGAACGCCTGTAAACTATGGTGACCTCCTCAGGGCCGAGCCTGAGGGCCGTCCTTGCGGAGTCCATGGCGGTATTGCCGCCGCCAATGACAACGACCCTGCCGCAGCGTATGATGGGGGTCTCGAAATCCGGAAACTGGTACGCCTTCATGAGGTTTACCCTCGTAAGATACTCGTTGGCGGAATATACCCCTATGAGGTTTTCTCCGGGGATATTCATGAAGTTGGGGAGCCCCGCTCCCGACCCTACGAAAACCGCCTGATACCCGTTAGAGAGAAGCTCGTCTATTGTCTCGATCTTGCCGATTACGGCGTTAAGCACTATCTCGACGCCCATGCGCTTCAGGTATTCGACCTCGGCCTGGACGATCTTTTTCGGGAGCCTGAACTCCGGGATCCCGTACATGAGAACGCCTCCCGCGGTATGGAGGGCCTCAAAGACCGTTACCTTGTGGCCTCTTTTGACGAGGTCTCCGGCGACCGTCAGGCCCGCGGGCCCGGCGCCCACGACGGCGACCTTCTTGCCGGTCCATTTGGGTATTTCAGGGATCTGCATCTCGCCGTGCTCGCGCTCGAAGTCGGCCGCGAACTTCTCAAGCCTTCCTATGGAAACGGCGTCGCCTTTTTTGCCGACAACGCAGACCTTCTCGCACTGGTCTTCCTGCGGACAAACGCGGCCGCAGACGGCCGGAAGCGCATTCGTCTCCTTGAGCTTGTGCGCCGCCTCGACGAACTTGCCTTCGGCAATTAGCCGTATGAACCAGGGGATGTCTATATTAACGGGGCAGCCGCCGACGCAAAGGGGCTTTTTGCACTGAATGCACCTCTTGGCCTCTTCCATCGCCTGCTCGGCCGAAAAACCGTAAGGGACCTCATAAAAGTTCTTTATCCTTTCAAGCGGGCTCTGCTCAGGCATCTTCTGCCTGGGAATTTTCATCCGTTCTTTTGTTTCCTTCGGATCCATCAGGGCTTGCTCCTTTCATAACATTTATCGCCTTCATGGTAGGTGAACTCCTCCATGGCAATCTTCTCTTCCTTCAAGTAACTCCGGTTCCTCAACACAAGCTCGTCAAAGTCGACGTCATGCCCGTTGAATTCAGGGCCGTCAACGCAGACGAACTGGGTCTTCTTGGCGATCGTGACCCTGCAGGCCCCGCACATGCCGGTGCCGTCGACCATTATTGGGTTCAGGCTCACGACCGTCGGTATGTTATAACGCCTCGTAACGTTGCTTACGGCCCTCATCATCGGCACGGGGCCTATCCCGACTACGCACCCTATCTTCATGCCCTCGTCTATGAACTCCTGAAGGACCTGCGTAACGAAACCGTGGTGTCCGTAGCTCCCGTCGTCGGTCGCGATGCGCAGTTCGTCGCTCGTCTCCCTCATCTCCTTTTCGAGTATCAGGAGGTTTTTTGTCCTCGCTCCTATTATCGAGATGACTTTATTTCCGGCCTGCTTCATCGCCTTGGCTATCGGCAGCACCGGGGCGGTCCCGATGCCTCCGCCGACGCACACAACCGTGCCGAAGTTCTCGATATGGGTCGGCTTTCCGAGCGGCCCAACGACGTCAAGTATCGAATCGCCTTTTTGCATGTCGCCGAGCATCTCGGTAGATCTTCCGACCTCCTGGACTATAAGGGTAATGGTCCCTTCTTTTTCATCGGAATCGACTATCGTAAGGGGTATCCTCTCCCCGTGTTCGTTAAGCCTCAATATCACGAACTGTCCGGCCTTTCTCTTTTTAGCGATAAGAGGCGCCTTGACCTTCATCTGGAACACGGTATGGGCGAGATTTATCTTTTCGGTAATTTCATGCATCGACGAACTCCTTTCAAAAATATCGCATGACTGATGCGAATATTAATTTTTTGGGTGCGGGGGATACTAACATAATCCTGCTGTCATGGCAACATCTTATAAAATCATGCCTTGAGATAAAGCCAGAACTCCTTATTGCCTTTTGCTCCTGTTATCGGCGAAACGAGCTCAGCCATGGGCTTAAAACCGAGGCCTTCGGCAAACCTGGTTATCCTGTCGAGAACCTCCCTGTGCTTAGCGGGGTCCCTCACTATCCCGCCTTTCCCCACTCGCCCTTTTCCGACCTCAAACTGGGGCTTTACAAGGGCAAGTACCCTTCCATCCTCTTTCAAGAACTCCTTTACCCTGGGGAGCACCAATTCGAGCGAGATAAACGAGACATCTATGGTAACCAGGTCGGCCAATTCGCCAACTTCAGCCGGATCGAGATATCTGATGTTGCGGCCCTCGAGCACCCGGACCCTGGGGTCGTTCCTCAGGCTTACGTCGAGGAGGCCCTTTCCGACATCGACCGCGTATACGGTTTTAGCGCCCCTCTTAAGGAGGCAGTCAGTAAAACCGCCGGTCGAGGAGCCCACGTCCATTACGACGAGGCCTTCGACGCTTATCTTTAATTCGTCCAGAGGGCCGGCAAGCTTTATCCCGCCTCTGCCTACATAGGGAAGCGCTTCCTTTAACGTTATGGTACTTTCGGGGTCTACCTCTTTGCCGGGCTTGTCAACGAGGGTTTGGCCTACGAAAACCTTGCCGGCCATGATCATTGCCTGGGCTTTCTGTCGGCTATCCGCGTAACCCTTCTCGGCCAGGAGACAATCCAACCTGACCTTACGCCTTTTTTTTTCCTTTTTTTCCCTTTTTTCTTCGGTCAAATGGTCAAACCCGGCCTTCATTTCCTGAAGAAGGCGATCTTGCCGGTCTTATTTTTCTTAATGAGCGCCCTTGCCGAGTTCTCGACGCCCTCGGCAGTAAGCCCAATCCTTGCGCGGAGCTCGTCCTGGGTCCCGTGCTCAATGAACTCGTCGGGCACCCCGACCCTTTTAACCGGGCACTTTACGCCGTGGCTCTCAAAAAGTTCAAGTACCGCGCTTCCGAACCCGCCCTGGAGCGCGTTCTCCTCTACGGTAATTATCCCTTTGGTCGAGGCCGCGACTTTCAATATGCATTCTTCGTCAAGCGGCTTTACGAACCTGCAGTTGACAAGCCCCGCCTTTATGCCGTCGTTCCGGAGCCTTTCAACGGCCTGAGCGGCCATGTTGAATACCGTCCCTATCGAAAGTATCGTGATATCGGAGCCCTGGCTGACGACTTCGGCCTTCCCGGCCGGTATCTCCTTAAACGACTCGGACATCTCTACCCCGGAGCAATTGCCCCTCGGGTACCGGAGCGCCGTGGGCCTCCCATACCTTGTAGCCGAGTACAGGAGGTGCCTCAATTCTTCCTCGTCCTTCGGAGCGGCGACTATCATATTGGGGATATGCCTCAGATACGAAAGGTCGAAAAGCCCGTGATGGGTCGCCCCGTCCTGACCGACTATGCCGGCGCGGTCTATGGCTATGACTACCGGGAGGTTATGGAGCGCCACGTCGTGGAAGACCTCGTCGTACGCCCTTTGCAGGAACGTTGAATATATCGCCGTAACCGGCACGAACCCCTCTTTGGCCAGTCCCGCCGCGAAGGTAAGGGCGTGCTGCTCGGCTATGCCGACGTCGAAGAACCGCTCTGGGAACCTCTCGGCGAACGCCGAAAGCCCTGTGCCCTCGGGCATCGCCGCTGTTATGGCCACGACCCTTTCGTTGGCTTCAGCTATTCCGACAAGGGCGGAACTGAAGACTTTGGTGTACGTCGTCTTTGATTTCCTACTTGGCAGCCCCGTCTTAAGGTCAAAGGGCCCCACCCCGTGAAATGAAGCAGGGTCCTTTTC
>DAIDBB010000512.1 GCA_027310325.1 bacterium
GCCTCCTTGAAGCCGGCCCCAACCTCATAAAAAAGAAGGCCCCCGTCTCCAGGCTTTCGATATTCCTTGCTCAATTCAAAAGCCCGATCATACTCCTCCTTTTCTTCGCCGTCATCCTCTCGGCGCTCGCCGGGGACATAATAGGCTCGACCATAATCGTCCTCATACTCGCCGTAAGCGCCGTACTCGGCTTCATCCAGGAATACAGCGCCAAGAACGCGGTCGAGAAGCTCCTCGAAAGGGTCAAGGCCCGTATAACGACGTTGAGGGACGGAAAGGAGGAAGAGGCCTTTACCGAAGACCTCGTCCCCGGCGACGTAATACTCCTCTCGGCGGGCGACCTCGTCCCGGCGGATGGCATACTTCTCGAGGCCAAGGACTTCTTCGTGAAGGAGGCGTTACTTACGGGCGAGACCTTCCCGGTAGAGAAGTCGGCGACGACAGAACCTGAAGTGACCCTTATGAAGAGCAGGAACTCGGTATTCATGGGCACGAACGTCATCAGCGGCACGGCGAAGGCCGTCGTCGTGCGGACCGGCCCTCATACGGAGGTGGGCCGCATAGCGGGACGCCTGTCGGTACTGCCCCCGGAGACGGACTTCGAGCACGGGGTAAAGCACTTCGGGTACTTTCTCATAGAAGTCACGATGGTGCTTGTGCTCGTCGTATTCGGCGTAAACGTCTACTTCAACCGCCCGGCGGTCGAGGCGCTCATGTTCTCTCTGGCGCTGGCCGTCGGCCTCACGCCCCAGCTCCTTCCCGCGATAATCAGCGTAAACCTCGCGCGCGGCTCTCTCGACATGTCCAGGGAGGGCGTCATCGTCAAGCGTCTCGCCTCGATCGAGAACTTCGGCACGATGGACACGCTCGCGACCGACAAGACAGGCACGCTTACCGAGGGGACGGTCGCGCTCCACGACCACGTCGACATGGCGGGCGCGCGGAGCGACCGCGTCTTGACGCACGCCTTCTTGAACGCCTTCTTCCAGACCGGGCTTAAAAACCCGATGGACGCGGCCATAACGGGCTTCAAGACACTGGACGTATCGCGGTACGAAAAGATAGACGAGATACCCTATGACTTCGAGAGGAAACGCTTAAGCGTAGTCGTAAGGAGCGGGGACGCGGGCGTAATTCTCGTGACCAAAGGCGCGCCTAAGAGCCTGCTCAGGGCCTGTACCAGGGTAGAGGTTGACGGGCGGACGGAAGAGATCGCGCCGCACATGGACAGGATAGACGAGACCTATAACAGGTGGAGCGCGGAGGGCTACAGGGCCGTGGGGCTCGCGTACAGGGCCTTCGCCCCGGACGGGGCGCGGGCGTACACGAAGGCCGACGAGACGGGCCTTACCTTCATGGGTTTTCTCCTCTTCTTCGACCCCCCGAAGAAGGACGTAAAGAAGGCGGTAGCCGACCTCGGGGCGCTCGGGATAGAGATAAAGATCATTACGGGCGACAACGCCGTCATAGCCCGCTTTATAGTGAAGGCCGCCGGGTTCGAGGTGAAGGGGCTCTTTACCGGGGACGAGCTTGCGGGGATGAGCGAGGGGGCGATACTTAACGCCGTTGAAAACGCCAACGTCTTCGCCGAGGTCGACCCCGTACAGAAGGAGATGCTGATACTCGCCTTGAAGAAGCGCGGGCACGTCGTTGGCTTCATGGGCGACGGGATCAACGACGCCGGCGCCATACACGCCGCCGACGTCGGAATTTCCGTCGAGGGGGCGGCTGACGCGGCCCGGGAGGCCGCGGACATAGTCCTTCTTGAAAGGGGCCTCGATACGCTGCGCGACGGCGTGGAGGAGGGCAGGAGGACCTTCGCCAACACCATGAAG
>DAIDBB010000516.1 GCA_027310325.1 bacterium
GCTGAGTTATACTGGTAGAGGTTCCGTACTGTAGTAAGTATGAGGGGGAATTCAGGACTTCTCTTTTCCTTCGTGGGGACGTATTTGGTTATGAAGAACCTCCCCTTGCCTCCTGCGAAGTCGATTACGTGGAGTATCGGGGTGCCCTTCGGGGCCTTATCATTACATGGCCATTGGACGCTACCGAGCTTGTCGATAAGTTCGTAGCTGACGCCAGCAAAAGAAGGTGTCAGGCGCGCTATCTCATCCATGATCTCCGAGGGATGGGTGTAGCTCATCCTGTAGCCCAGGGCGTTTGATATCTCCTGGATGATCTGCCAGTCCTCTTTTCCAGAGAGCGGCTTCAAGACCCTCCTTACCCTCTGTATCCTTCTTTCCCAGTTTATGAAGGTACCGTCCTTCTCCAAAAACGACGACCCCGGCAGTATCATGTGGGCGTACCTGGAAGTGCAGTTAAGGAACAGCTCCTGTAATACCACGAACTCCATGGCCTTCAAGGCCTCTATTACGTGCTTCGTGCCCGGGTCTGTCTGGACGACGTCTTCCCCAAGTATGTATATGCCCTTGAGCCTCCCCTCTAACGCCGCCCTGAACATGTCGGGAAGCCGCATCCCGGGGTCAGGGTCGAGCTTGAAGCCCCATTCCCTTTCGAAAAGCTCCTTCGCCTCAGGGTTTGTTATGTGCCTGTAGCCGGGTAGCGTCTCCGGGCACGCGCCCATGTCCACGGCGCCCTGGACGTTATTCTGCCCCCTCAAAGGACTCACGCCGACCCCGGGCCTTCCGATGTTGCCCGTAAGCATAGCGAGGTTGGCGAGGGCCGAAACGCCTGTCGAGCCGTACGTATGCTCGGTAACGCCGAGGCCGTAGAAGATCGACGCGTTCGGGGCAGTCGCGTAGAGCCGGGCCGCGGCCAATATGTCCTTTGCCGCCACACCTGTTATCCCTTCCATCGCCTCGGGGGAGTTCTCGTCGAGCCTAATGAAGGCGAGCCACCGCTCAAAGGCGCCGGTGTCGCACCTTTCGGTGATAAATCCCGGTTTCAAAAGACCCTCTTTGACGATAGAGTTGGCCATGGCGTTAAGTATGGCTACGTTCGTTCCGGGCCGCGTCCTCAGGTGATAGTCGGCCCTTACGTGCGGGGAAAGCACCACGTCAGTGACCCTCGGG
>DAIDBB010000519.1 GCA_027310325.1 bacterium
CCCTCCTGCTCTTGAGTAAATCGAGGCCCTTTCTGATCACGTCATGCCGTGCCCGAAGCTTAAGAAGCTGCTGTCTCGTCGGAGCGCTTTTCTCCATAAACTCCCCTAAACTAAGAGGTCCCTCCCCCGGACGGAAGCGTCTTCAGGATCTCGATTCCCAGATCGAGCGTCTCGTCAACGGACCTTTCAATGTCTCCCTGTCCGACAAACCTCATTTCAAACTCGTCAGAGAATTTAAGGTAGCTCCTGTCCAGTTCCGTGAGGCCCTCTTCCCCTACTATCGTAACAAGACGCCTCACGTCGACGCCTTTGGCATAGGCCGAATAGAGCCTGTCCGCAAGCCTCCTGTGGCCATCTCTCGTCTTCCCCTTGCCGATGCCGAGGTTCATGAGTCTTGAAAGGCACGGGAGCGCGTCTATCGGAGGATATACTCCCTTTCGGTGGAGAGACCTGCTCAATACTATCTGCCCCTCCGTTATGTACCCTGAAAGGTCCGGTATCGGATGCGTGATGTCATCGTCCGGCATCGTAAGTATGGGCATGAGCGTTATCGAGCCTTCGAGCCCCCGGATTCTTCCTGACCTTTCATATATGCTCGCAAGGTCGGTATACATGTAGCCCGGATAGCTCCTCCTGCCAGGTATCTCTTCCCTTGCGCTCCCTACCTCCCTCAGGGCCTCGCAGTAGGCGGTCATGTCCGTCAAAACGACCATGACGTGATAGCCTTTTTCAAAGGCGAGGTACTCGGCTGCGGTAAGGGCTATCCTCGGGGTAAAGAGTCTTTCTATGGTAGGGTCGCTCGCCTCGTTTATGAAACTAATGGTCCTTTCCATGGCCGGCGTCTCTGAAAGGGCTTTCTTGAAGAAAAATGCCTCCCTCGATGTGATGCCCATGGCGCCGAATAGTACGCAAAACCTGTCGCCTTCTCCGCCCGACACCTTTGCCTGCCTTACTATCTGCATGGCGAGCTCATTTGCCGGGAGTCCTGCGCAGGAAAATATCGGCAGTTTCTGCCCCCTGACAAAGGTATTAAGCCCGTCAATAACGGAGATCCCAGTCTGTATGAAGAAATCCGGCTTTTCACGCGAGGCCGGGTTGAGCGGAAGCCCGTACAGGTCCATGTATTTTTCCGGTATTATCGGAGGAAGTCCGTCCAGAGGGTTGCCGAAGCCGTTAAAGACCCTCCCGAACATGTCCATCGACACCCCGATCCGTGCAGCCCTGCCGGTAGGGACGACTCTGCTTTCGGCGTCTATCCCCGAGGTGCCTTCCAGGACCTGTATCACAGCGTGGTCGCCCGAAAGCTGAAGTATCTGACCTGTCCTCACCTCGCCGTCAGGAAGCCTGATTGCGCAAACCTCGCCCAGGCCCGCGCCGGTTATTCTTTCCGCGAAAACGAGCGGCCCGGATATGGCCGTTATCGTCCGGTATTCCCTTGTTATAATCCCCATATCATGCTCCGTTCATTCCATGGACGCGAAATTACTTTCGATCTCCTCCATAAGGTCACGGGCCTTTTTCGAAAACCCTTCCATCTGCAGATTCTGCATATCCACGACCTTTCCGCGAAACGGCGTCTCAAGGAGCTTTTCCACGTATACTCCCCTTTTAAGAGCCCCGGCGGCGCTGTCGATAAAAGCGAAGATTACCTTTAGCATCCAGTACTGCTTTTCATAGGGATTGAAGGCGTCGATCTCATTAAATGCGCTCTGCTTCAAAAACGTCTCCCTCGCCATCTCCGACGCTTCAAGCGTTAATCTGTCGGTTTCCTGAAGAGCCTCAATCCCGATTATCTGGATGATCTCCTTCAGTTCCGCCTCGCGCTGAAGAAGCGAAAAAAGCCTTGACCTCAAGCCCGGCATCTTGGGCGATACCTCCTTCTTGAACCAGTCCGAGAGTTCCCGGTAGTAGAGGCTGAAGCTACCCTGCCAGTCGACAGCGGGAAAGTACCTCCTGTTCGCCAGGTCAGGGTCCAGGGCCCAGAGCGCGCCCGCAACCCTCATGGACGACTGCGTGACGGGTTCCGAAAAATCGCCTCCCGGCGGTGATACCGCGCTTATGACCGTAACGGCCCCGGTTCCGCCCCCGAGTGTTAAAACCCGGCCAGCCCTTTCGTAGAAACTGCCGAGGTGCGTGGCAAGGTAGGGCGGGAAGCCCTCTTCGCCTGGCATCTCCTCGAGCCTTGAAGATATCTCGCGGAGCGCCTCGGCCCATCTGGAGATCGAATCCGCCAGGAGCGACACGTTGTACCCCATGTCCCTGAAATACTCGGCTATCGTTATTCCGGTGAAGACCGAGGCCTCTCTAGCCGCCACCGGCATGTTCGATGTGTTTACTATTATTACCGTCCGGAGGCTAAGGGGAAGCCCGCTTTCAGGGTCTTTCATGACCGGGAAATCCGTAAGGATCTCTGTCATCTCATTGCCCCTTTCCCCGCATCCGACGTAAACGACTATGTCGCACCTTGCGAACTTTGCTATCGTCTGCTCCACGACGGTCTTTCCAGTGCCGAAGCCCCCAGGCACGACGGCCGTCCCCCCTTCGGCCACCGGGAAGACCGTATCAAAGATCCTCTGTCCTGTCACGAACGGGGCCAAGGGCGGAAGTTTTGACCTAAAGGGCCTCGGCCTTCTTACCGGCCATTCATTATAAAGCCCTATCGGTCTGCCGTCTTCAAGCGCGCATACGGGTTCGGCCCCTGAAACTCCGCCGGTGGTATTGATCTCCCCGATGACCCCTCTTACTCCGAATGGGACCATGACCCTGTGCTCGATCCTCACCGTCTCGTGTATGATCCCCAGTATCGTTCCCGGCTCCACGGCATCCCCGGCCTTTTTTAGCGGCTCGAAATGCCAGGTTCTATCCGTATCGAGCGCGGGCATCTTAAGCCCTTTCCTGATGAAAGGAAGGCCGGTGGCGTATTTAATCTTCTCAAGGGGCCTCTGGATGCCGTCGAAAACATTCGACAGGAGCCCGGGGCCGAGAACCGCGGAAAGGGGTCTCGAGTAGCTTACGACCTCCTCCCCGACCGTAAGCCCGCCCGTATCCTCGTAGACCTGGAGAATCGCAGTCTCTCCCCTTACCCTTATGACCTCGCCCAAAAGGCCGTCCTTGCCGACGTGACAGACCGTATGCATCCTCGCCC
>DAIDBB010000550.1 GCA_027310325.1 bacterium
GACGGCAGTTACGGCGAAGGTGGCGGACAGGTGTTGAGTACCTCTTTGAGCCTTTCGTGCATTGCCGGGAAACCCGTAAAAATCTATAATATCAGGTCAGGACGGGCGGAACCCGGACTCAAACTGCAGCACCTTTTGAGCGCTCATGCCGCCGCGCTGATTACTGATGGAAAGCTCACGGGCGCGGAGCTCGGCTCAACGCTCCTCACTTTTTACCCGGGCCCCGTAAGACCGGGAAACTATGCGTTTGACGTCGCTTTCCTTAAATCAAGCGCCGGTTCAGTCGGTCTCGTGTTCCAGACGATAGCTCCCCCGTTATTTTTCGCGCCGGAACGTTCGTTCATACGGATAAATGGCGGCACCCATGTTGAGTGGAGTCCGCCCGCCGACTATATAAAAGAAGTATTTCTGCCAGCCGTATCCGCGATGGGCATAAGTGCGGTTTTTAGAAATCCGCTGGTGGGGTACTACCCGCTGGGCAAAGGAGAGATCGAAGCCGCGATAGAACCTGCCAGAACGCCGTTGGCGCCGCTTAGAGTGACGGAAAGAGGCAGGCTCTTAAGGATAACGGCCCTCTCCGCTGTCTCAAACCTGCCTGTAACTATCGCCGAAAGACAGCTCGACAGGGTAAGGTCACGCTTACAGAGGGAAAGCCCAATATTACACATTGAGGGTAACTTGCTTGAAGCCCCTTCGAAGGGTAGGGGCACATTCGTATTCATACTCGCGGAGTCTGAAAATATAAGGGCCGGCTTTTCGGCGCTTGGGGCGTTGGGTAAGAAAGCCGAGTTAGTCGCCGACGAAGCTACTGACGAGTTATTGCGCTACCTTAAAAGGTCCGGGGCCGCGGACCGGCATCTTTCCGACCAGATACTTCTTTTCATGGCCCTTGCCGAGGGGGAGTCGGTTGTAACAGTCTCCGAGGTCACAAACCACCTGATAACGAATATATACGTTATCGAGAAGCTCCTGCCCGTGCGGTTTGAGCTTGCCGGAAAGGCCGGGGAGGAAGGTATTCTGAAAGTGCAGGGAATCGGTTTC
>DAIDBB010000562.1 GCA_027310325.1 bacterium
TCATCGCGTAATAACCGGTGTAGAACCCGCCGACAGGATAATCGAAGTTCATGTCCGAGGCGGCGGCGATGAACTCGTTGCCTTTCCAGGTATTGACCCTGCTCATGGTCTCGAAGCCGGAGGCGACGCATACGTCCATCCTTCCTGACGCTACCGCCTCCCACGCGGACTGGATGCAGAGCCCGCCCGTTGCGCCTCCACCCTCTATCCTTCTCGACGGCTTGGGGCAGAGTCCGAGATAGTCCTGCACCATGGCGCCGGCCTTGAGCTGTCTCGCGAAGTGGTCGGAGAAATATGAACAGACCGACCCGTCAATCATCTCCTTTGTGAGCCCTGGAAGGTCTTTCAGGGCGTAGTCGAAGGCCTCTTTTACCATCAGCCTGAAATCTTTTTTTGGACTCGCCTTGGCAAACTTTGTTATGCCGCCGGAGATTACGTAGACTGGACGCATGAAATGAATATAGCCTGATTTGCCGCGAAATCAAGCCGTGCGGAGAAATCCCGGCATTGCCCGAAAATTAAGATATACTGCATTTATGCGGGCATATCTCTCCTTCGGGGTTCAAAATGGATTTTAAACTGGGTGAAGAACATAGACTACTTCAAAGTAGCGTAAGGGATTTTGCGGAAAAGGAGGTTAAACCCGAAGCGGCCCAAAGGGATAGAACCGGCGAATTCCCCCGGTACATAGTCGAAAAGATGGGGAAACTTGGCCTCATGGGTATAGTATTCCCTACGGAACTCGGCGGTGCAGGGCTTGATTATTTAAGCTATGTGATAGCTGTAGAAGAACTTGCGAGAATTGACGCGTCCGTTGCGATAACCCTTCTTGCCCATACGCTGTGCGCAAGCCACATATATTACTTCGGTAACGAGGAGCAAAAAAAGAGGTATCTTCCACCTCTTGCGAAGGGCGAAAGGCTCGGCGCCTGGGCGCTTACGGAGCCCGGTGCCGGAAGTGACGCGGCGAGTATGAAAACAATGGCAACGCCCGACGAATCGGGTTGGAGATTAAACGGCGAAAAGATATTTACTACAAACGGGTCTTTCGCGGAGACTTTTGTCGTAATGGCGTCTACCGACATGTCGAAAGGGGCCAGGGGGATCTCAGCTTTTATAGTCGATGGCAACACGCCGGGACTATCGAGGGCGAAAAGGTTCGAGAAATTGGGGTTCAATTCCAGCGACACCGCCGGGCTTATCCTTGATAACGCAAGGGTAGCCAAGGAGCTAATACTTGGCGAGGTGAATGCCGGCTTCAGACAGGTTATGGGGGTATTGGACGGAGGGAGGATAGGGGTAGCCGCCATGTCAGTGGGCATAGCGAGGGCCTGTCTCGAGGAAAGCGTAAGTTACGCAAAGCAAAGGCGCCAGTTCAATCAGCCTATAGCTGATTTCCAGGCGATACAGTGGATGCTCTCGGACATGGCTACCGAGGCCGACGCGGCAAGGCTCCTCGTCTACCGGGCCGCCCGGATGAAGGATGCAGGGGAGAGGTGCACGAAGGAGTCTTCCATGGCCAAGCTCTTCGCCTCCGAGGCCGCGGTGAAGGCGGCTACAAAGGCGGTCCAGGTCCACGGAGGGTACGGGTACATAAAGGAATTCGCGGTTGAGAGGTATTTCAGGGACGCCAAGCTCTGCGAGATAGGCGAGGGGACAACGGAAATACAAAAGATGGTTATCGCAAGGGAGATATTGAAATAAATTGTAAAACTCCTGACTAACCATCTTACAGTTATTCGACGAGTTTCAACTTCTTCCTCCTATACGGAAAGTCATCGGGAAAATTTTATTTCATTTAGCCACGGAGGCAAAAAACTATGACAATGAACATACTTGGTTACGCGGCACAGTCCGCAAAGGATGCTTTGGCCCCGTTTCGCTTCGTGCGTCGCGACCAGCGGCCCGACGATGTTGTTATAGAGATACTTTATTGCGGTATATGCCACTCGGATTTACACACAGTCCGCAACGATTGGAGCGGCTGGTTTCCGACGGTTTACCCGGTCGTACCCGGCCATGAGATCGTCGGCCGCGTTCTTAGCGTGGGGGCGGAGGTCAAGGGCTTCAAGCCGGGTGACCATGTCGGCGTGGGCTGCATGGTCGATTCCTGCCAGAAGTGCCCTGCCTGCGGACAGGGACTTGAGCAACATTGCGAGGAGACCGCGACATTCACCTATAACCATATTGATCGTCGGGATAAGATGCCGACATATGGCGGTTATTCGGAGAAAATCGTCGTGACCGAGAAATTCGTCCTAAAAATCCCGGATGGATTGGACTTGAAAGGCGCAGCGCCTCTGCTGTGCGTCGGGATCACCACATGGTCGCCGCTCCGGCGCTGGAAGGCGGGTAAGGGGAGCAAGGTGGCGGTCGTGGGCCTCGGCGGCCTTGGCCATATGGCGCTCAAACTGGCGAAGGCGCTGGGCGCCGATGTCACGCTCTTTACCCGTTCTCCGGGAAAAGAAAAGGATGCGCGCCGTCTGGGCGCCGGCAACATCGTGCTTTCCACAGACACAGGGCAAATGGAAGCCGTGAAAGGCCGGTTCGAGCTTATTATTGATACCGTGCCCTATGCCCATGACCTCAACCTGTATCTGGCGTCGCTTTCGACCAACGGCACACAGGTGCTGCTTGGCTATCTGGGAGATCTGGAGCCGACATTGAGCACGGTACCCCTGGTGATGGGGCGCAGGGCGGTGGCGGGTTCCGTCATCGGCGGCATCAAAGAGACCCAGGAAGTGCTCGATTTCTGCGGCGAGCATGGCATCACCTCGGATGTCGAGGTGATAAATATTCAGGATGTCAATAAAGCGTATGAGCGTATGCTTAAAGGCGATGTGAAGTACCGCTTTGTTATCGACATGGCGTCGCTTAAGAGCTGATAGCGAAATGAGACGGTAAGCAATACGAGGCAAAATCGAGGGCCGAATAATTGGGAACATTCGCTTCCCTGGTTAAGGAGCGATGGGAGGTAAGCTAGGGACGGTCTTCGCCCAAGCCGGACGGGAGGCGGTAGTTGCGCTCAATCGTGTCGAGTAAGTCGACTTCCATCTTATTTCTTTAAGACCCTTCTAAGAAACGATATTTCAGGGACCCTGAAGACTCTGGCGGTTCCGATATAAGTCAGCATGCCTATTACAAGGGTGACCGAGACGAGCGCCGTCTTAAAAACCTTTCCATGGGGGCCGAAGGTCCTGAAGGCCAGAATATAGATGACAACGCCCATTACAGCCGACGCCGCGCCTGATTTAACGGCTGAATCGAGTATCTGCCTACCACCGATCTTACCCACCTTGTATTTAAGCACAATAAAAAGGGCAACGGCATCAATGACAGCGGATAACGAAGCGGCCAGGGCGAGCCCCCCGTGCTTCAAGGGCCCCACAAGGGTAAAGGATAGTACGATGTTCGCCGCGAAAGACACTAGCGCTATCCACACGGGGGTCGCGGTGTCTTTAAGGGAGTAGAATACCGATGTTAGCATACGCGCCATGGAGACCGGCACCAGGCCAAGGGTGTAGTAATACAGGGCTACGGTCGTCCCGGCAGTGGCCGCGGCATTGAACTCGCCGCGCTTGAAAAGCACCTCTGTTATCGGGGCGCTCAAGATGAAAAGCCCTACGGTTGCGGGAATGGTTATGAAGTTTATGATCCTAACTGCGAATGAAAGGGAATCCTTGAAGGCCTTCCAGTCCCCCTTCACGACATGCTCCGAGAGGCTCGGGAGGGCGGCCGTCGCAACCGATACGCCGAAGATCCCTATCGGCATCTCCATAAGCCTTCCGGCGTAGTAGAGATAGGAGACACTTCCGTCGGAAAGCCTTGATGAGAACCAGGTCGTCACCAGGAGGTTCATCTGGTATACGCCCACTCCGAATGTACGGGGCCCCATTAGGGCGAGTATCTTCTTCAATGCCGGGTCCTTAAAGTGGAATCTGAGGCGCGGCATCATGTCATGTCTTATTAGGAAGGGCACCTGGAGGAGGAGCTGCAGCGTGCCGCCTATCAATACCCCTATGGCTATGGAATAGACCGGCATGTTAAGTAACGGCGACAACGCGAGGACGGAAGCGATTATTGCTATATTAAGAAATACCGGAGAAAGGGCAGGGGCCGTAAAGTGCTTGAATGAGTTCAACACGCCCATGGCTATGGCCGTAAGTCCGATACTTACCATATACGGGAACATTATCTGGGTAAGCCGGATGGTAAGCGTAAACTTCTCCGGGTCTGTGGCGAAGCCCGGCGACAGGTAAAGGACTATCTCTTTCGAGAATACGATACCGAGAATGGATATGATGACGAGGATTATGAAGAAAAAAGTGAATACGCCGGACGTAAGCTTTTTAACCTCTTCCCTTGAACGGACGTTAAGCTCTTCTGTAAATATGGGTATGAACGACGACGTGAGAGCCCCTTCTCCGACAAGCCTCCTTAAGAGGTTCGCGATCCTGAACGCCATGAAAAACGCGTCAGAATAGAGCCCGGCCCCGAAGGAAAAGGCTACTACCGCGTCCCTTATGTACCCGAGAATTCTACTTAGGACGGTAGCCGCTCCGACGATCGATGCGGCCCCCGCGATACTTTTTTCATGTGCGTCCTTTGCCTGCATTACCAATCATCTTTCATGGAGTTTAGTCCGACTGGAGCCATGATAATACCCTGTTTTGCCTGTCTTTGTCATTCAAAATAAATGGGCCCTCAAACACTCGAATTACGTCTTAAAATCTGGTATCCTTATATATTGTGAAGCTCTCTCAAAACCTCCCTATAGAAGCCGCCATACCTGATATAAAAGTCGCACTTGCGGCGGGATTGAACGTCGTTCTTGAGGCCCCGCCGGGAGCGGGCAAGACCACGATCGTCCCGCTCGCCCTTATGGACGAGGCCTGGCTCGATGGAAAGCGGATAGTCATGCTCGAGCCGAGGAGGCTCGCGGCAAGGGCTGCAGCGTACAGGCTCTCCTATCTTTTCGGCTCCGAAGTAGGTAACACCGTCGGATATCGCACCAGGCTCGACAGCAAAACAGGCCCCTTGACCCGGATAGAGGTCGTAACGGAAGGGATACTCACGAGGTTTCTTCAGGAAGACCCGGCTATTTCCGACGTTGGTCTTATAATATTCGACGAATTCCATGAGCGAAGCGTGCACGCTGACCTGGGGCTCGCCCTTGCTGTCGAGTCCCGGTCTGTATTGAGAGAAGACCTGCGGATCATCGTAATGTCTGCAACTCTCGACGGCATGGAAGTGGCAACGCTTCTTGAAGACGCCCGTGTGATAAAAACCGCCGGGAGGGCCTATCCGGTCGATCTGCGCTATCTTGAGGCTAGGGGCCCGCGCCGCTTTGAGGAGCTTTCGGGGCCGGAATTCATCTCGAAGGTCGTTGCCGCGGTCCTGAGGGCCTTGAAGGAAGAAGAGGGGAGTGTCCTCGTTTTCCTTCCCGGAAGCGGGGAGATAAGAAGGGTCGAGTCAGGGCTTATTGATAGGGTCCCGCCGGAGGTGGAAGTCTCCTCTCTTTACGGAGAACTTTCCAGGGAACTTCAGGACAGGGCATTGAGGCCCTCGCCGCCAGGCAGGAGAAAAGTCGTACTCGCGACGTCCATCGCCGAGACAAGCCTTACGATAGACGGCATAAGAATAGTCATAGACGGAGGACTTAAGCGCAT
The DNA here is from genome assembly GCA_027310325.1 of bacterium. Classification (GTDB taxonomy): domain Bacteria; phylum Desulfobacterota; class GWC2-55-46; order GWC2-55-46; family GWC2-55-46; genus JAKAIQ01. Next base: position 5,670 of record DAIDBB010000562.1, read on the forward strand.
TTCCCGTTTTTCGCCCTCTACGGGCATGAGCAGGCTCGAAACGATAAGGGTGACCAGGGACTCGGCGGAGCAAAGGGCAGGCAGGGCCGGAAGGCTTGAGCCGGGTGTCTGCTACCGCCTCTGGGACGAGAGGGAGAATTGCGCCCTAAGGCAAAGGAACACGCCCGAGATAATGGAGGCTGACCTCGCCCCGCTTGCGCTAAACCTGGCCGTATGGGGGGTGAAAGACCCTTTAAAGCTAAGGTGGCTCGACCCTCCTCCTGACGGCGCCATGACGCAAGCAAAGGAAATCCTGAGGCGCCTCGGGGCGATGGATTCGGACGATAGCGCTACGGTCCGGGGCAAGGAGATATCTAAACTGCCTCTCCATCCGCGACTTACCCATATGGCCCTTAAAGGAAATGACCTAGGGCTGGGGGACCTTGCATGCTATCTTTCGGCGCTTTTAAGCGAAAGGGATTTTTTAAGGGTAGGTTCCGTTGGCGCGGACTCTGACATAAGGCACCGTCTTGAGATACTCTTAGGCCGTTCTCGCAGTCAAGTGGATCATGACAGAAATTCATGCGAGCGTGTAAAGGCGATGGCACAGCAGCTAAAAAAGACGTTCGGCATCAGGGACTCTTCCGACGACGTCGAAAAAGCGGGCCTCCTTCTTGCCTTCGCGTTTCCTGATAGGATAGCGAGAAGGCGCACCGTGGGAGAGGGCAGGTATCTGCTTTCAAACGGCCGGGGCGCTTATTTCAGGGGTAAGGACGCGCTTTCAAAGGAAGATTACATCGTTGCGGCTAGCATCGACGGAGGAGAAAGGGAGTCTCAGATATTCCTGGCGGCCCCCGTTAAACTGACCGACCTTGATGAATATTTTGCTGGAGATATTATCGATTCGCAAAATATCGCCTGGGACCAGGCGGAGGGCGCGGTCATAGCGCGCAGGCAACGGAAGCTCTGGAGCCTTGTGCTTTCAGACGTGCAAATCCAAAAACCCGACGGGGAAGCTGTTTTGGAGGCGCTCCTTTCCGGCCTCAGGCAGAACGGTCTTGGGATACTGCCGTGGGACGAAGCGGCCACGAACCTAAAGGCCAGGATAAACCTCCTTAATCGAATGAGCGGGGTCACAGGCATCGTTTTTCCAGATGTTTCAGACAATCGGCTTCTTGAGACTATCGGCGCGTGGCTCGCCCCGTGTATTGCTGGGATGACGCGCCTTGAGCATCTCAAAAAATTGGACATGTCGGCCGTAATTTCAGGAATCCTCAACCGGGAGGAACGGCAGGCCCTTGATAGGCTTGCTCCAACGCATCTTACTGTCCCGAGCGGCTCCCGCATCCGGATCGATTACGCCGGCGGCGAACGCCCCGTCCTTGCCGTCCGAATCCAGGAGGTGCTTGGCCTCGCCGTGACACCAGCCATCGCCAACGGCAAACTCCCTTTGCTTCTGCATCTACTTTCCCCGGCCGGCCGCCCCGTTCAGGTTACCGAGGACCTCGCCGGCTTCTGGACCAATAGTTACCCGATGGTCAGGAAAGAACTTAAGGGGCGCTACCCCAAGCACTATTGGCCTGATGACCCAGCGGTGGCT
>DAIDBB010000585.1 GCA_027310325.1 bacterium
GTTAATAGCCGGGTAGGGTGCGCTGTGCGCACCATCAAATAATTTTCAAGGGTCGCGTCCTGATATGTCCCTTTAGCAAGGGCCGGGATAGATTAGGCAAAGTAATCAATTGGTGCGCACGGCGCACCCTACAAGACTAAAAATAGGAGGAATAAAAATGAGAACGAGAATCACGTTGCTGTTTGTGGCTGCTGTTCTAGGTTTGCTACCGGCTAGCCGCGTTTGGGCAGCCCTCTTGTATGATAATGGACCGGTAAATGGAACTGTCAATGCTTGGATCATTGGTACTCCGTTTAATTTTATGGTCTCCGACTCGTTTACCCTGTCTGGTACCTCGACTTTGACAGAGGCTCAGGTTGGACTCTGGACGTACCCGGGATACGTACCAGGAAGCGTGAGCTGGGAACTCGGGACCACGCAGTTCGACTCTTCTCTTGGCGCCGGAACGGGCTCTCTGAGTAATACGTTTCAGTTTACCAATGGGTTCGGCTATGATATATATGAGAGTACATTCCCTTTGAGCGGGACACTGAGTGCCGGCACGTACTGGCTAACACTCGTGGACTTACAAGATCAAAATAATACCGGCAATTTGATGCTCTGGGACCAGAATAGTGGGCCATCAGCAGCGTTTGCATCTGTAGCGGGCCCGATCCCTTCGGAGTCGTTCCAGATATACGGCACTTCGGCTGTACCCGAACCCTCAACCCTACTCCTTCTCGGCTCAGGGATGACAGGGCTTGTTGCGATGAGGAGGTTCGGCTTCAAGAAAATCTGATTTTGACATGCGGATTTAACGACTCCCGCCCACTGATTCAGTTCAGTGGGCGTTTTTTTCGTGTTGAGAGCCTTTTACCGGAAGGGGCTATAGCTTCTTATTTTTGCTCGCCCTGAACGTTTAATTCTATCGTTAATCCACGGCAGTCATGTTTTGGGAAAGTATTTGTTGGTAGGTGTATTCAACATCGGTTGGACAGGATTAGCACAATTTTGGCACAATCAACAGAGAAGGGATTAGCCCTGAATCGGCTAACCCCTTGAAAAAACTGGTCAGGGCGAGAGGATTCGGCCTCGCTCGTCGGCTCCCGCCCACTCGCTCCGGCCGGGCCGCTTCGCTTCCAGGCGTCCTCCCGGACGCCTTCTTCCTCGCGTTTGCTCGGCGCTCAGCGGCTTTCGAATCCTATCATCAAATTAAAAACTGGTCGGGGCGAGAGGATTCGAACCTCCGACCCCCGCGTCCCGAACGCGGTGCTCTACCAGGCTGAGCCACGCCCCGATCAATAAGATTTCCAGCGAACTTGGCTATTCTGACAAGTTAGTTTAGCTTTGCAAGCCGGCACATTAGGTTTACCGGAGGGAAATGTTTATGTTCGCTCCTTACCGGGTCTTTTATAACACACATTAGTTTGCGGAGCAAGTCATTTCGTTTTTTATATTGCTTTCAAGAAAAGCCCGCCATCAAGTCCAGCATTACTCCCCTTCTAATGAACTTCGAACACATCATCAACCTTGTTTTGTAAGGGTGTTTTATGTTATAAAAACTTGAGAAATGATAACGCCAGAATACGCCGAAATGCCTCATCAACGCGCAGCTTTGGGGCCTCTTACCTGGCCGCAGAGGGCCGGGCTGGGCCTCCTGTTATTATTATTTATCGGCTTCGGCTCGATGGTCGAGCTTCGCGGGGCTTTGCAGCACACGCGGAAGACCGATGCCGGCGTTTATATGAGGGCTGCGTGGGCCGTACGGACCGGCAACGACCCTTACTCGATTACCGACGACAGAGGCTGGCATTACGCGTATCCTCCGCTATTGGCCATCCTTATGGCCCCCTTGGCCGACCCTCCCCGTTCGGCAGACCGGGAAGGCTACATACCGTATGAAGTTTCCATCGGCCTATGGTACGTCCTGACGCTCGTCATGGGGCTTGCCGGGGTCCACATCCTGGCGAAGGCGCTGGAAGATACGTCGCCGGACCCCTCTGTGCGCGAACAGCCCGCCTTCTGCCGGCGGTGGTGGGCGTTACGGGTCGTGCCGGTCCTTATAATGCTGCCGGCCATCGGACAATCCCAGGCAAGGGGGCAGGTGGGCCTGCTGATAGCGATACTGCTTTGCTGCGCCGCGGCTTCCCTGCTCCGGGGCAGAAGATTCCGGGCAGGCATATGGCTTGCGGCGGCTATTAGCATAAAACTTATCCCGGCATTCCTCCTGTTCCTTCCCGCCTGGCGTCGCGATTGGCGGATGCTTACGGGAAGCCTCACGGGCCTTGCCTTGGGGATAGTCATAATACCGGTCGCGGCGATGGGCCCCGTCCGCACGCTTGACGCGTACCGTGCTTTTTACAACGAGGTCATCGTAGCCGGAGTTACCGGGGACACAAAAAACGTAAGGGGCAGGGAACTTACCGGGATAGCGAGCACGGACAGCAGTTCGCCCATGGTCGTCATCCATAATATCTTGCACCCGGTAAAGGTAAACCGCCCCACCACGGCTTCGCCGATTACGCGCGCCGCGCACTGGATGATAGGTATCGCGCTTACGGCGGTTACTTTATTCGCCGCGGGATGGAAAGGGTCCGGACGGCTCTCCGGAAAAATAGAGACTACCCCCCGCGAGATAGTCTTCTTCGGGGCGCTCCTTCTCATAATGCTTATATCGAGCCCTGTTTTTCATACTCACTATGTCTCGATGGCCATTCCGCTGGTGGTCGCGCTCCTCTCCATGATATGGGACAATTATTCGTACGCCAGAATGCCTTTCAGGTGGAAGGCGGTTTTCATGCTCCTTTTCGCGAGTCTTACCGTGACCTCAATAGACCGGGGGATATTTCTCCTGTTACGCGACACCGGCCTTGTGTTGCTGTCCACTCTGGTATTGTTGTCAGGATCCGTTTTTCTTCTTTACGGCACCAGAGGTCCCTTTTACGCGGCTGGCGATAATGACGGCGGACATGCGGTCTAAGATCCGGACGGCAGCGGTGGTCCTGCCGGCTTTCAATGAGCGGAACATTATCGGTAGACTCGGTATCCGCTTTTACGGTCAAGAACCCTTATTATTATTTCCTCTTTGTCGGTCCGAAAGAAAAAACGCCCCGGGGAGATCCCATTCAACCGGGTCGTTCCATTCAGGTCTGGAGTCGAAAAAATGCGTCTAAGGGCTATGGCGATAGTGCCTACTTATAACGAAGCCGGCAACGTTAAAAGGCTTATAACCGAGGTCCTTGCCCAGGGCAACGGCGTCGGCATCATAATCGCCGACGACGACTCGCCCGACGGCACGTGGAAGATCGTCGAGGAGTTCTCTAAAAAAGACCCGCGGGTGCATCTACTCCGGCGCATCGGGGTGCGCGGCAGAGGTACCGCCAGCCTTGCGGCCTATAAATACGCCCTTGGACTAGGGGTGGAATACATCATAGAGCTTGACGCCGACTTCTCGCACAACCCTTCCTACATAAGGAAATTCCTGAAGGAAATGGGTTCGTGCGACGTTCTTGTAGGCTCAAGGCTCATCAAAGGCGGCGGAGAGACCGGCAGGGGCCCCGGACGGCGCGTAATTACCCAACTCGCGAACTTCTACATCAGGAGGGTCCTCGGACTTCCGTACAGAGACACGACTTCAGGCTTCAAGGTCATGAGGAGGACCGTTATCGAGGAAGTCCTGAAAAAGGACGGCTTCGTGTCAACCGGCCCTTCAATGCTCCAGGAGGTCTCTTATATAGCGCACAAAAAGGGGTTCAGGTTCAAGGAGGTCCCGATAATATTCGAAGACAGGCGCGTTGGAAGATCATCCCTGGACTTAAAGACCCTGCTTCAAAGCCTTATGAACGTGCCGAAGATACGCATGAGGCACAGGCCGAGTAAAGAGGGCTAAGCGAGTGCTGAGTGAGAAGCTCTATGCAAAACGCCTTCTGTGGCTCATATTGTTTGCAACCGCCTTTCGCCTCGTCTACGTTAATCTTATAGACCTCATCCCCGACGAGGCGTATTACTGGGACCTGTCGCGCCACCACACCCTCTCGTACTTCGACCACCCTCCGCTTCAGATGTACATCATCTCGATATCGGCCCGGATGTTAGGCAATACCGAATTCGCGGTAAGGCTGCCCTCTGTAATAAACTCCGGGATCATTACCTTCGTCATCTACCTTATCGGCAAGGAGCTTTTTGACGCGCGGACAGGCCTTTACGCCTCGGTGCTTTTCTCGATCGCCCCCGTCTACGCCGCCGGAAGCATACTGGCGACGGTCGACCCGCCCTTTGCCGTATTCTGGACGCTCGCCCTGTACTGTGCTGTAAGGGCCATAAAGACCGAAAAGGGGTACTGGTGGTACCTCCTTGGCGCTTCCGTTGGCCTGGGGCTGACCGGCAAATATATAATGCTCCTTTTCATGCCGGCCCTCGTAATATTCCTTCTGCTTTCGGGGTCCCACCGTTTCTGGTTAAAAAGGACCGAGCCTTATATCGGTGCAGCCTTAGCACTCCTCCTCTTTTCTCCAGTAATAGTATGGAACAGCCAAAACAACTGGGCCTCTTCCAGGTTCCAGCTCACGCACGGCTTTATAGACAAGAAGATCTCGCCAGCGGCTTCGCTACTCCAGTACCTGGGGAGCCAGTCTCTGGTCGTCTCACCGCTGCTTTTCATCGCAAGCTTACTTGCCGTCGCATACGGCATTTTCCTCTGGCTGAGAAATAAGGATTGGCGGTACTTGTTTCTCGTGTCCATGTCTTCTTTCGTGCTTGTATTCTTCGCTTATTCCAGCCTTAGGGCCAAGGTAGAGGGCAACTGGCCGATGTCCGCGTATCTCTCGATCTTCGTACTTCTGCCGTCCATTTACTTCCAAACCGGTTTCGCCTATAGACGGGCGCTGGCCGCCTTAATCCTGGGTTCCGCCATCGTTTTCACGAGCGCCGCGTTCGTGCAGGCCCTGTACCCTGTGATCCCCCTTAAAAGCGACATAACGGACCAGTTCCACGGCTGGAAAGACCTGGGTTTGGAGCTGGAACAGGTCCTTACTGACCTCAGAAGGGACAATCCAAAGGACTTGATCGTGCTGACGGATTCCCGGCAGCTCACCTCGGAGCTCTCTTTTTACGTGCCCTCGCGCCCAAAGGTATATAAGCTCCCCTTCGACGGCAAGTTCGATGAGTATAATCTCCTCGAGGCCCCGGCAAGAGGCCTTAACGCGGTGATCATTACGAGCAGGCCCGATGAAAAAAATCCCTATTTGGACCCGCTTTTCAGGGGAATTACCGAAATAAGGACCCTGGAACTGAAAAGAGGACACAAGGTGCTCAGGGTATATCATCTTTATTTCGGCAGGGACTTCCAGGGTTTCAAGTCCGGCAAAACATTTTAGATTCTCCGCTGTCCTTCAATCGGATATGAACATGGCCGTCGCGGGCGTTGAATTCCTCCGGTTTTGAGATATAAATAAATAATAATACCCACAGCCACAATGAGGCAGATATGGAAGATCATCTTTTAAAGGGAATGGCCGGCGATGAGACTCTCCTGGTCGTAGGCCTTATCGATACCGCGACGGTTGAAAAGGCGAGATCGGTCCATGATACCTATCCGACGGTATCCGCGGCGCTTGGCAGGGTCATTAGCGGAGCGGTCCTCCTTTCTTCGGTCATGAAAGAAGGCCAGAAGGTAGTTCTCCAGGTTGCCGGAGACGGGCCCATTAGGGAAGTCGTGGCCGAGTCCGATTGGTTATGCAGGGTGCGGGCCTATGTAAAAAGGCCGCATGTTCACCTGCCGCTCAGGGACGGCAAGCTCGACGTGGGAAAGGCGATAGGCACGGGGTTCCTTAACGTCATAAAGGACCTTGGCCTGAAGGAACCGTACCGCGGGACCGTTGAGCTTCAGTCCGGCGAAATCGCAGAGGACCTCGCCTACTATCTTAACGTCTCGGAGCAGATACCTGCCGCGGTCTCTCTGGGCGTGTACGTGGATTCGGACAACTCGGTCAAGGCCTCTGGAGGGTTCATGATACAGACATTTCCTGACGCCGGCGAAGAGACCATAACTCGCCTTGAAAACAGGCTTAAGAGCGTGAGGCCGGTTAGCGCGATGATCCGTGACGGCCTGGGGCCGAAAGAGATGATGGAAGAGGCGATAGGCGCTCCCGTTAGGATCATCGACAAGAAAAACGTCATTTATTCATGTCCATGCAGCAAAGACAGGGTGCTTGACGCAATAGCGGCGCTGGGCAGGAAGGAAATTGAGGAACTTATCAATAAAGAAGAAGACGTCGAGGTCATTTGCCGGTTCTGCAGGAAAGACTACGTCTTGCCTCCCGATGAACTCATGTACCTTTTAAAGACGAATAGTCGGGCGTAGAACCCCTCCTCTATTCTTTCTTACCGGACCTGATCTCCAGGGCCTGCGACTTGCTGTCTGGGCAAGCGTTCTGCCGATGCCGGCCACCTCCGCAAGTTCCGCGACGATGGCGCCGTCTATGCTTTAATATCCCTGTAGCAGGTAGCAGGCATGTAAAAGCTCCTTGCCCTTGCCCTCGCCCTCCCTTTCCTCTAAGTGTTATAAGAGGCAGCAGTTCGCCTTTTACCCCCTTTCCGGTATTGACAAATATGAGAGCCTGTCCTTTGCCGGATATCGCACCGAGTGCGATATTTATCGCGCCACGAGAGGGCTTTCGCCCCCTGAGGGACAGGGGGCGGAAGGCTTAAAAAATGTCGGGTTTGAGGTATGCTTGACGGGAGACTGCCTGGAGGGTTATCTGGCGCTATTCAAGCCGTTTATATCTCATCGGAACCGGAAATAGATTCCTTTATAGGCCCAAAGCCTGATTTCTCAAACGTATAGCAGGCGATTTGCAGGTCATCCAATGGTGGATTGAACTTTACGCTAAAAGACGATTAAATGGGGGGGCGTAAGCCGGAAATGATACGGGCAAGGGTTACTCGGCCTTGATAATACCTTTACGTATGGCCATCTTTATCAGGCCTGCCATATCGTTCAGGTTCAACTTTTTCATTATATTGTTCCTGTGGCTCTTTACCGTTGATACGGAAATAAAGAGCTTCTCACCGATCTCCTTACTCGTCGCGCCGTCAGCGATGAGGGCAAGCACCTCTTTTTCCCTGTCGCTCAACGAATCAAGCGGGTCATTGCTCTGGCCTCTTTTGATGACGTCAACAAAGTCATTAAGAAGCCCCTCGGCGACCGATGGACTTGCGTACTTTTCGCCCGCCACGACCTTCCTTACCGCGTGCAGCAGTTCTTCAGGCCTGGAATCCTTCAGCACGTACGCCGTAGCTCCGGCCCTGAACGCGTCGATTGCGTGATGGACGTCGGTATGCATAGACAGTATTACGATCTTTGCCTCAGGCGACCCTTCTGTAATCCGCCTTGTTGCCGTAATGCCGTCGATATCCGGCATGGTAATGTCCATTATTATCACGTCCGGTTTTAAAGACGCGACCTTTTCAATCGTCTCCGCTCCGGTCCGGGCCTCTCCGGCAACCGCGAAATCTGACATCTGCGAAAATATCGCCTTCAGACCGTCCCTCAAAACGGTATGGTCATCAGCGATGAACACTTTTATTTTTTTCATTCCATCCCCGGCTTGATAAGGAAGTAGAGGAACGGCTACCGACCCTTGGCTGCAACAAGCCCTCCCTGAATTATATTTATTCCTTAAGGAAATTGCAAGCGAAGGCCTGCTTCCTGAAAAGGCTCTCAGTTGGCCTCATGTTTCCTCGCGCCGCTTTCGCTTTCTTTGATTATGCGCTCAACGTCCTCCCTGTTGAGGGTCTCGTCCTTGAGAAGGGCCTGGGCAAGGCTTTCGAGGGTGCTCCTGTTGTTGTTCAACAGCTCATCGGCTTTCGATTCCGCTTCCACTATGAGGTTCCGTATCTCCTGGTCCATGATCCACGCCATGTCTTCGCTGTACCGTTTCGGCATCGCGAGTTCCCTTCCCAGGAACGGATGCTCCTCACCCCTCCCGAGGCTTACGGGCCCGACCTTCTCGCTCATCCCCCACTGGGCGACCATCTTCTCGGCCAACGAGGTCGCGTTCTTAAGGTCTTCCTGGGCGCCGCTGCTAACGTCTTTAAAAACGAGCTTTTCTGAGGCCCTTCCGGCAAGGGCCACGCTCAGTTTGTTTACCAGGTATTTTTTCGGATAATAGTGCCTGTCCTCCTCGGGCAGGAACTGAGTAACTCCCATGGATATCCCCCTCGGGATTATGCTCACCTTGTGGATCGGGTCCGTGTACGGGAGCTTGAAGGATACCAGCGCGTGCCCCGCCTCGTGGTAGGCCGTGATCTTCCTCTCCTCGGCGCTGAACGACTCCTCCCTTTTGGTGCCCATCAGTATCTTATCGAGCGCGTCTTCAAAGTCTTTCTTGTAGATCCTGTCCTTCCCGTCCCTTGCGGCCTGAAGGGCCGCCTCGTTAACCAGGTTTTCGAGGTCAGCGCCCGTCATTCCCGGCGTACCCTTGGCTATATCGTCGAGATTTACTTCGCTTGCGACCTTTTTATTCCTAAGATGGACCGTAAGGATCGCCAGGCGGTCCTTTCTGCCTGGCCTGTCGATGATGATATGCCTGTCAAAACGGCCAGGACGGAGGAGCGCCGGATCAAGGACATCGGGCCTGTTGGTGGCCGAAATGACTATTATCTCTTCATGTGGCTCAAAGCCATCCATCTCGCTAAGTAGCTGATTTAACGTCTGCTCCCTCTCGTCATGGCCGCCGCCGAGACCCGTGCCCCTGGTGCGCCCTATCGAGTCTATCTCATCTATGAAGATTATACTCGGCTTCATGTCGCGGGCCCTTTTAAAGAGGTCCCTTACGCGCGAGGCCCCTACCCCTACGAACATCTCTATGAATTCGGAGGCGGAGATGCTAAAAAACGGCACGCCCGCCTCCCCTGCCGTTGCCCTGGCAAGGAGGGTCTTGCCGGTACCCGGAGGGCCTATTAAAAGTATCCCCTTCGGGATCTTCGCGCCAAGCCTTGAGAACCTTGACGGGTCCTTCATGAACTCGACCGTCTCCTCTAGCTCCTTCTTGGGGTACTCCATGCCAGCGACGTCCTTAAACGATATGCTCGGTTTTTTCGCGTCGAAGAGCTTCGCCTTGCTCTGGCCGAAACTGAAGAGTCCGCCCCCGGCTCCTCCCTGGATACTCTGCATCCTCCTCATAAGGAGGACCCATACCCCTATTATTATTACCCACGGGAGTACCGCGAGGGCTATCTGCCAGAAGGCCGACGACTCCTCCGGCTCCACGTCCACGGCCACGTTTTTCGATTCAAACTGGGCTATTAGATCGCTTCCCTGGAAGGAAGGAAGGAAGGTCCTGAAGTTTTTTACGTCCCGGGGCCTGATGTCGTTAACGGGCTTAAGGGATACGCTTTTTATAAACTCTCCGTCGAGCGCAAGGCCCCTTATGGTGACCGATTTTACGTTATTGGCCTTGAGCTCGGCGCTGAACTGCGTATAGGTTATCTTATAGCGCTGTATCGCCTCGTTGGTCTTGAAGATTTCCCCAAAAAAATAGACGAAAGCCAGAATTATTAAAAGCGCTAAAACGACCTTCCAAACCGGATTTTTATAGACTGAGCTATCAATACCCTTGTCATCGGCCATATTTTAAAGTTTATATGAATTCCCCTGAAAAATCAAGCTGGACGCCGACCTTCGGTCCGTTTCAAGGGGGTTTATTGGGGAGGAGGACGCTGGAAGGCTGGGTCGTCTACTTGCCAACGACTATCAGGACCATCTCTATGATAATCAATATGAAGATGCCGAGCTCCACCGCGTACTCCCTTTTCGCGGATATCTCGTCGTGGAGCATCTTGTAGGCGTTCATCACGATCTCGAGCTTTTCGCGGGTGCCCGTTTCCCAGTCCCTGCTCCTGAGTAGCGACATGAACGCCCTGTATATCTTAGCGTAGTATATGTCTTCCGTGACCTTTAGCGAGTTATTTACCTTTTCAGTGACCTCAGTGATGTCGCTTATCGTGCGCGTGATCTTTTTAAGGAGCCTTTCATACTTCCGGAGACTGAAAAAGGAGACGCGCCTGCCCGAAAGCTCGGCGTATATCGACTTAAGTTCCTTGTCTATTACATGGTCATAATACCGTAGTTCGACGTACTGCGCGTTGGCGAATTCGAGTATGTCCGGAAGATCCAGGCTTCCGGTCGGCTCTATGACAAAGGCGTTGTCGATATTTATGATTATGAAATCGTCCGGATAATAGCTGAAGCCGTGCCTCAGAGTCTCTTTTCTGGTGAAGTTGCTGAGTTCATTGCTCTCGTAAAGAAGGAGCCTCGCAGGGTCGTAGGAGGCCAAAAGATCCGGGGCCCTGACCCCGTCCTTAAGCTCCTCCACGTAAATAATCATGTAATCTTCTATGAAATCCTCTTTTATCTCAGGGCTCACCACGGCCTTCCCGAGGCTTTCCATGAGGCCCTTAATATATTCGCGCGCCTGGACCTCTATCGATTTATCGATATCGAGCTCCTTTGTCACCATCTCGAGATCTGAAAAGGGCGTACCGGACGGCACGGGCAGGTCGAACGCCACGGAAAGTACCCCGAAGTCATACGCCCGGGCCACGACGTTGACCTTCAGGGACTGGTTGAAAAGGACCTTGTTGAAAGGCGGGAGCTCAAAGGAAATGGGGGGGTTGGCAAACTCGAGGGCCTTCATGTACGGATATTTCGAGAACTTGAGCCTTTTTGCGCCCTCCTTGTCCATCTTTTCGATAGCCGAAAGGTCGATCTCGGAGGCGACGTCAAAGAGCCTGTAGATGATTATCCTGCCTTTATTGATATAAAAAGTCTTCAAGCCGTTCTCCGTACCTGTGGGTTTCATTCGCCCCTCATGGGATTACCAGGGCGCCGTATTTAGATGAATAAAAAAAGGGGGACAGCCCTAAGGCCTCCCCCTTCGCAAGGAACATAACCAGGATATTACCTCTTGGAGAACTGGAATCTCTTCCTGGCCCCCTTCTGGCCGTATTTCTTCCTTTCCTTCATCCTGGGGTCTCTTGTGAGAAAGCCCGCCTTCTTCAAAACGCCGCGTAACGCCGCGTCGGAGTTTACAAGGGCCCTGGC
>DAIDBB010000586.1 GCA_027310325.1 bacterium
CGTTTTGAAGTGCTTGAATGCGGAGTACAACCCGAAGATGCGTGCCCTCATGGCCGGGGAGGCAAAGGGCCAAAACGTAAAGTTCATAGACGGGTATCTTGACAGGGAGGACCTGCACGCGCTCATATCTCTTAGCGATTGCTATGTTTCGCTCCACCGCTCCGAGGGCTTCGGGCTCCCCCTGGCCGAGGCGATGTATCTCGGAAAACCCGTAATAGCCACGGGGTATTCCGGCAATATGGACTTCATGACCGGGGACAATAGCTTCCCTGTCCGGCACAGGCTCGTCGAGCTCAAGAGGGATTTCGGCCCTTATAAAAAGGGCAACGTCTGGGCCGAGCCCGATATAGGCCACGCGGCGGAACTCATGCGTCTCGTCTATGAAAATAGGGACCTGGCGAGGCGCGCGGGCGAAAAGGCCTCCATCGACGTCAGGAGGGATTTGAGTCCCGAAGCGGCGGGTAGGATTATTCTTACGCGGCTCCGGCAGATAGCGGAGGAAAGAAGAATAAATATCCGCTTATAAAAAGCGTTGGGCGTATTGGAGGAGGAAAGGGCATGGATTTGAAAGGCTTGCAGAATAACTGGGATACGCTTGGAAAGGCGGACCCATTTTGGGCCATTTTAAGCGACCCCGCGAAAAAGGGCGGGAAATGGGAGACGGAGGAGTTCTTCAGGTCAGGAAGGCTGGCCGTAAAGAATTTGATGGAACACGCCGCTTCGCTAAAAAAGGACCTGCCTCATAAAAAAGCGTTCGACTTCGGCTGCGGGGCCGGAAGGCTTACTCAGGCGCTCTGCGAGTATTTTGAAAACTGCTATGGCGTTGATATCGCCCCCTCGATGATCGACCTTGCCAATAAGTTCAACAGATTCGGGTACAGGTGCAGATACTTCGTAAACGAAACGGAAGATTTGAGGATTTTTGAAGATGAAAGTTTCGATTTCGTAATCACATTTCTTATCCTTCAGCATATGAAGCCGGAATTCAGCAAAAGCTACATGAGGGAATTCTTGAGGGTCCTTTCCCCGGGAGGACTGGCTGTCTTCCAGGTCCCGGGGGAGCTCAATCCCAATCTTCTCATAACCAGATTGAAAAAGAATCCTTTAACGGGCGGACTCATAAACCTGATGATTAATGCCAAAAAACGATTCAATAAAGATATTGCGTCAAAGATAGACATGTACGGGGTTCCGAAGAACGAAGTCCTGAGGCTTGTCGAAGATAACGGCGGAAGAATTCTTGAGGTCCGCGAGAACGGCTGGGCGGGCATGGAATGGGTAAGTTTTACGTACTATGTCACAAAATAAACTCTGCACGCGGTTTAGTGTAAAATGGCGAAAAGTCCTTCCGTCGATATCCTCCTTTCCACCTATAACGGAGGGCGGTATTTGAGAGAGCTTTTGGAGTCGTTAAAGGCCCAGACCTGCGGCGACTGGAAGCTCCTGGTGAGGGACGACGGGTCGGACGATAATACTCTCGGCGTCATCAAGGACTTCACGGACAAGAGGGTCAGGCTCGTAAATGACGAAAAAAGGCGTCTAGGCGCGCGTGGGAGCTTCGCCGAGCTTTTGAGACATTCCGATGCGGACTATATCATGTTCTGCGACCAGGACGACGTCTGGCTTCCCGAAAAGCTCGATCTTACGTTGAAAAAGATGCTGGGAGCGGAGTCGGCGTACAAAGATAAACCGATACTCGTCCACACGGACATGGCCGTGGCGGACAGGGACCTTAACATACTATCGAGGTCTTTCTGGGATTATCAGCATATCGACCCGGAGCTTACTTCGCTAAATAACCTCCTCGTCCTGAACGTCGCCACCGGATGCACCATGATGATAAATAGGAAACTGAAGGAGCTCGCCCCCATACCTGAGGCCGCCCTCATACACGACTGGTGGCTGGCCCTCGCCGCCTCGGCCTTCGGAAGGATCGAACGCGTGGATGCCGCGACGGTCCTATACAGGCAGCACGGCAAGAACGCCGCCGGGGCCCTCAATTATCCGTTCGGATATATCGCGGCAAGGATAAGGGGGCTTAAGGGGTCAAAAGAGCTCTTAAAGGGCGCGATAGTCCAGGGCGGGTCGTTTTATTCGGCCTACGGGGAGAGGCTTTCCGGGAAGGACCGGTCGATGTTATATGATTTTTCCAGCCTTTTGAGGATGGGCAGGATAAAAAGGGCGCGCACTCTCCTTAAGCACAGGTTCTCGTGTTCCGGGTTTTTAAGGAACCTTGGCATGTTTACGCTCTTCGTTTCACTTAAGCCGGTAAAAAAATAGCAGTGCCCGAGGAAGATGGCCGAGGTAACGCTATCCATAATAATAGTAAACTGGAACGGGAAAGGGTTTCTGGAAGGGTGCCTCGGCTCGATCTTCGCCCAGAGGTCCCCGTCGCTTGAGGTAATACTGGTAGACAACGGCTCGACCGACGGCTCTGTCGAGTTCGTGAGGGAGCGCTTCCCGAACGTCGTTGTAATCGAGAACGGCCGGAACGTCGGCTTTGCCGGGGCGAACAACCGGGGCATATTGAGGTCGAAGGGCAGATACGTGCTCACCTTGAATAACGATACCGTGCTGAAGGAGGGCTTTCTCCGCGAGATAATGGACGCAGCCGAAGCGTCAGCGGAAAACGTCGGCATGTGGGCCCCGAAAATACTTTCGTTCCACGAGCGTGATGTGATAGATTCTGTAGGAGGGCTCCTCATCTACCCGGACGGCCTCGCGAGGGGCAGGGGCCGTCTCGAGAAGGACGCCGGCCAATACGACCGGGAGGAGGTCTTCATACCGAGCGCGTGCGCGGCCCTCTATAGAAGGGGCATGCTCGATAAAATCGGCCTCTTTGACAATGATTTCTTCGCCTACTGCGAGGACACCGACCTGGGCCTTAGGGCGCGTATCGCGGGGTGGAAGGCCGAGGGGGTGCCGGGCGCAGTGGTTTACCACTACTACTCGGGCACCGGCGGTAGATATACCCCCTTCAAGGCGTTTCTTGTCGAGAGGAACCGCCTGTGGGTCGCCGTAAAGAACTTCCCGGCCCCGATGCTTGCCATCTCGCCGCTCTATACCCTATGGCGGTATATGGTCCAGGCATGGGGCATGCTTACGGGAAAGGGCTCCGCCGGGCGTTTTACCGAGGGGTTTTCAAGGTCCGAGATACCGCGGGTCATCTTCAGGGCCTATCGCGACGCGCTCAGGGGGCTTCCCGCGATGCTCGAAAAAAGAAGGGCGGTCCAGAAGACCCGTAAGGTGCGTGAGCGCGACATCATTAACTGGTTCAGGAGGTTCGGGCTTGGCGCCCGGGAACTGGGGTTAAAAGACTAGGGACGACGACATGAAAAAAAAGGGAACTTCAGCGAAAGGCAACAGGAAAGGGAAGCTCTACGCCTCGATACTCGCTGGCGGGGTCGGGAGCCGCTTCTGGCCCTTGAGCAGGGAGACGGCCCCCAAGCAGCTACTTAAGGTCGTAGGCGACGAGAGCCTGCTTAAGACGACCATAAGAAGGCTATCGCCCCTCGTCCCGCCGGAAAGGGTCCTCATAGTAACGAACGCCAGGCAGGCGGAGCTCATAAGGCTCCATCTGACGTATGACGGCCATGCCGTTACGCCCGAGTACGTGATAGAGCCCTTCGGCAAAAATACCGCGCCTGCCATAGGGCTTGCGGCCATAGAACTCTTCCGGAAAGACCCCGGCGCGGTCATGGCCGTGCTCCCTTCCGACCACATCATCGAGGAGAGCAAGCCCTTTAGAGAGGCGCTTAAGGCCGGTTACAGGGCGGCCCTCGACGGCCACCTCGTGACGTTCGGCATTAAGCCCGTCACGCCGGCCACGGGCTACGGCTATATAAAGGCGCGGGCCGGAAGGCTTGAAAAGATAGATGGCTTCGACGTAAGGGCCGTAGAGAGGTTCGTTGAAAAGCCCGACATTAAAAAGGCGCGCGCGTACCTCAAGGCCGGGGGGTATTTCTGGAATAGCGGCATATTCCTCTGGAGGGTCGACAGGATACTCGAGGAGTTTAAAATCCATCTGCCCGGCATACACAGGGCGCTCATGGAGATACTCAACGGTAC
>DAIDBB010000002.1 GCA_027310325.1 bacterium
CCTGAGAATCCCTCAACGCCTTGTATTCATTAGAGTCGAGCTTGTCTGGATGGTCATAGTTGTTCCAGCGTTTACCCCCAACAGCAGAGTACTGCCTTCTCTGGTATATGACTTCGCTATAAGTATCAGGGAAAGAGGGGCTTTTTACCCTATTGCGGACGGTAGAGCCTATCATCTCCTTGCCTTTTCTGCTAACGCCTCCTCCTTCACCGTAGATGAGCCTCGCAAGATTGTCTACCTCCACTTCCGGCATGACGCTTATGGGATGTTCCATGGAGCGCTTATTTTCTGCCATAAGACCTCCTGAGATAAAAATTGCGTTACCGGCTCGCGTTATTCTACCGCCACCCTATATTTACACCGCCCGTTGCAAAATGTCCAAGACAAATGTCCACCGTTTTTTGATTTAAATCGGGAACTACGAGATTTTTCTGTAAGAGGGGCTTTTTAGCTTTGCGGACTGTCATGATTGCTGGTAAAAATCCGCACCTTTATGACAATGCGCGAAATTCAACAGTACAGGAAGTACCCTCCACGTCCGCGCCTCTAAAACCTTACCTTCCCGGGGGCTACCCCCAAAGACGCGGCCAGGTGCTCGTTCGTTACTGCGCCGTTATGGATGTTTACGGCCTTCATCATTGCCGGGTCTTTTTCAACCGCTCCCTTTAGTCCAAGGTTTGCGAGCTTTAGGATATACGGATGTGTAGCGTTGGTGAGCGCGAAGGTCGAGGTCCTCGGGACCGCCCCCGGCATGTTCGCAACGCAGTAGTGGATTATCCCATCTACCTCGTAGACCGGATTGGAGTGCGTGGTCGGACGTGTCGTCTCGACGCAGCCGCCCTGATCAACCGAGACGTCTACGATGACAGAGCCCTTTTTCATGAACTTAAGCATCTCTCTCGTTACGACCCTCGGAGTCCTTGCCCCCGGTATGTGGACCGCCCCTATGAGAAGGTCGCATTTTCCAAGCGACTCTTCTATGTTATGGGCGTTCGATACCAGGGTATTTATTCTCCCGCCGAAGACCTCGTCCAGGTATCTGAACCTATCGACCCTCGTATCGAGCACCGTAACGTCCGCACCGAGCCCAAGGGCGACTCTTGCGGCGTTAGTCCCGACGGTCCCGGCCCCGATGACAATGACGTTGCCCCTTTCAACGCCCGGAACTCCTCCTAGAAGTACCCCCTCGCCGCCGTAGGCCTTCATGAGGTAGTGCGCCCCTGCCTGCACCGAGAGCCTCCCGGCCACCTCGCTCATGGGCGTAAGTATCGGCAGCGACCCGTCAGGCAGCTCCAGCGTCTCGTAGGCGACGGCGGTAACGCCTTTTTTAAGGAGCTCATCGGCCAGAATTGGGTCCGACGCGAGGTGGAAGAACGTGAATATGACAAGGCCGCCTCTAAAGTATCGGTACTCCTCCGGCCTCGGCTCCTTAACCTTAAATACTATATCGGCCCGTGTAAAGACCTCCCTGTGCGAGGCGATCATCTCGGCGCCGGCGCGGGCGTAGTCGCCGTCCGCTATGGAGCTCCCGGCCCCGGCGCCCGTTTCTACAAGCACGGTGTGCCCTGCGTCTTTAAGGGCCCTCACCCCGGAAGGGACTATCGCGACCCTGTACTCGTTATCCTTTATCTCCTTCGGCACGCCTATTATCATCCCGAACCCCTTTCCGGTTTTTTTAACCCTTCTTCACGAGCGGCAGGACCTCGGCCCTTAGAAACTCGATGTCCTTTTCGAGCGCGTCTTTCGCGGGACCGCTTAAAGGCATGGGCTTGAAGGGCTGGTCCCTCAGGAACGCGCTTCTAAAGATGTCGTTATTTTTCTGGTAGAAGTCCTCCGGCATCAGTTCCGGGACCTTGACGCCTTTCATTATGCCCCACGCGAGCGTCCACGCCCGCGCGCAGTTGCTCATGTCGTAGCCGCCTCCTCCGAGGGCAACCCACGGAAGGTTAAAGGAGCGGAACTCCTTTACCATCGCCTCGAACCCGTTTGTCGTAAGAGACAGGTTTGTTATCGGGTCGGTCTCGAAGGTGTCTACCCCGAGTTGGGTTACGAGGATGTCGGGCTTGAAGGCCTTTATGAATTCCGGGACTATCCTCCTGAACCCGTCCACGAAGACTTCGTCCCCGGCCCCCGGCGGGAAGGGGAGGTTGACCGAATAGCCCTTGCCCTCCTTTATGCCCATGTCCGTCACAAAGCCCGTGCCCGGAAATATCCACTGACCGCTTTCGTGGAGCGAGATCGTAAGGACCTTGTCTGAATCGTAGAAGGCGTACTCGACCCCGTCGCCGTGGTGGGCGTCTATGTCGACGTAGGCCACCCTATGGCCGTGGTTGACGAGATATTTTATGGCCACCGCCGGGTCGTTTATGTAGCAGAAACCCGAGGCCCTGTTCGGCATGGCGTGGTGCAGGCCGCCCGCTATGTTGAAGGCGGTCTTCACCGTGCCGGACATGACAAGCTCGGCGGCGATAACCGACGCGCCAGCGCAGTAGCGCGACCATTCGTAGACGCCGTTAAATACCGGATTATCGCCGAACCCGAGGCCGTGGGCCGGGCCGTCGACAGGGATCACGCCCGTATTCGCTTCTTTCAGGACTTTAAGGTACTCGTGGGTATGGAAGAGCCTCAAGTCCGCCTCTTTTGCGGGCCGCGCCTCTACGCTCAAGGTGTTCGGAAGGTTCGAAAGACCCAGCCTTTCGATGAGCTCATGGGTGAGCCTCAGCCTCACGGGCTTCATCGGGTGGTTGGCTCCGTAGAAAAAAGAGCCGAACTTTTCGGAATAGAGAAAGGCCGTTTTCTTCATCCCTTTTGAGGAGGCTCCAGAAGAATTTTTCCGGCTATTTCTTGCTGTTCAACTCCCTGGCGGGGTTTCTGAGGAGCGTCTTTCTGGGACGTATGGCGACGGAGTGGTCTTTTGGAGGCGCTATTTTTTTCATCAGGTGGAGCCTGCCCTGCTTTTTAAGCCTGGCGTATATCCTTACCCACGCGCACTCTTTTTCCGTATCGACCTCGCACATCCCGTCGGCCGCTCCGCCGCAGGGCCCGTTAAGGAGCCCTTTCGGGCATTCGGTATGCGGGCATATCCCCGCGGTGTCGTCCAGCACGCACTCGCCGCAGAGCGAGCAACCCTCGAAGAACCTTCCGTACCTCTCGACCGTGGCAAGGTAGAGCGAATCGAGCGCCGGGAGGACCGGCACCTCTTCTTTAGAGACATCGGCCACGGTCTTCACGCCCGCGCCGCAGGCAAGGACAAGGACGGCGTCCGCGTCCTTAATCTCCTCTTTTTCCCTGTACTCCTTAAGTACCATCTGCCTGTAGCAGGTGACCTCAGGAAGCGAGCTCCCCGCGACCTCAAACCCGTTTTCCTTAAGTATTTGGGCCATCTCGACAAGCTCCTTTTTCCCGCCCGTTGAGCACTGCTCTGCGCAGGTGTCGCAGCCGAAGAGATAGACCCGCTTCCTCCCTCTGAGGGCCTCGAGTATATCTTTGATATCCTTTTTTTTGGTGATTATCATATAGTATTGAGCAATTGGATGCGCAGCGCCAAACTCAAACCCCGAGGCTCATTCTGGCCGCATCGACCGTATTGTGAAGGAGCATGGCTATGGTCATCGGCCCGACCCCTCCGGGCACGGGAGTTATCCACGAGGCCCTTTGGGCCGCGCCGCCGAACTCGACGTCGCCGACGAGCTTTCCGTCCGGTAGCCTGTTTATGCCGACGTCTATTACAACGGCCCCGCTCTTTATCCATTCGCCCTTCACAAACTCCGGCTTTCCGAGCGCGGCCACCACTATGTCGCCCCTTTTTATCTTCTCTTCGATGTTCCTTGTCCTCGAGTGGCAGACCGTAACCGTCGCGTTCCGCCTGAGGAGCATAAGCGCCATGGGCTTACCTACGATATTGCTCCTGCCGACGATGACGGCCTCCTTGCCCGATACGTCGATCGCCGCGGCCTCGAGCATCTTTATTACCCCGTAGGGCGTGCACGGCTGGAGGAGCGGGTTTCCCGTGACGAGCCTTCCGAGGTTGTACGGATGGAAGCCGTCCACGTCCTTTATGGGAGAGATCGCCTCTATGACCCTGGTCTCGTTTATGTGGAAGGGTAAAGGCAGCTGGACGAGGATGCCGTGGACCTCTTTCGAGCGGTTCAGTTTATCTATGAGCTTAAGGAGGCCCTCCTCCGTCGTCTCCGCCGGGAGCGTATGCTGGAACGACTTTATCCCGACCTCTTCGCAGGCCTTTCCCTTGTTCCTCACGTAGACCTTTGAGGCGGGGTTGTCCCCGACGAGTATTACGGCAAGCCCGGGGGTAACGCCGTTCTTTTCCTGCATCTTCAGGACCTGGCCCTTGAGCCCTGCCCTTATGCCCGCGGCTATATCCTTTCCGCTTATTATGGCGGCCCCTCCGCTTATGCTATCCATTCCCCCCCCCGAAAGACCGGAATTTTAGTCAGACGCGTGCAATTTCAGTATACTTTAAGGAAGCCCGTATTGCAAAGATTTTTAGGGCGTTCTTCCCTTGACAGGGGGATTCCGCGGGGGTATCATCTGGCTTTATTTTAAAGAGCGCCCATGCCCGACGATAAAGACCGAAAAGAAAGCGGCTTCTGGACCGCCGTCAATACCGAGCTCAAGAAGGCCGTCGAGGAAGGCTGGAGCGCCTTCAAGGAGAGCGCCCGGATAGGAAAGCTCCGCTACCGCATCCATACCCTCCACAAAAAGGCGGAGAGGCATTTCGCGGAGATGGGGGGCTTGGTCTACGACATGGCAAAGCCCCCTTGGGAAAACCCGCTTTCGAGGCCCGAGGTCCTGAAGATAATCGAAGAGATAAGAAAAATAGAGTCCGAGACCTCGGCCCTTGAAGAAGAGATAGAAAGACTGAAAAGGGAAAAGGCCCCGTAATCTTCCCTTAGCCTCCCTGAAACTCAGCCCGCTTTAAAAACCTGCTTTCCTCTTAAAAAAAGCCGCGTTATCCAGTGTGATTGCCGCTAAAATGGGTTAGAATATCAATATATGGAAAATATACCGTTACTTCGGGACATCGTCATACTCATGGCCGTCTCGGTGCCCATGAGCATCCTCCTTTCGAGGCTCGGCCTTCCGACCATATTGGGGTTTCTCCTTACGGGCATGATAATAGGCCCGTACGGGTTCGGTCTCGTAACTGACTTAAAGACCGTCGAGACGCTCTCGCAGATAGGCGTAGTGCTCCTCCTATTCACGATAGGCCTCGAGTTCTCTTTCAGGCGTATCTTTAACATTAGACGCGAAGGGCTTCTCGGCGGCGGGCTTCAGGTAATCTTAACGGCCCTGGCGGCGGCGGGGCTCGGACTTGCCTTCGGCATGACCTTTCAGGTCGCCCTTCTTCTGGGACTTGTTATTTCTCTATCTTCGACCGCCATAGTCCTTAAGCTCCTTACGGACACAGGCGAGGTCAACTCCCCGCACGGCACGCTCTCGGTAGGGATACTTCTTTTCCAGGACCTCTGCGTCGTCCTTCTGGTCATGGCCGTCCAGGCCATAGGGGGCAAGGCGGCCTTATCGACCGCCGGGGTCGCGGGGGCCCTCGGAGAGGCCATTATCGCCTTTGCCGTCATAGTGGTGGCGGTCGCTTATATACTCCCGCGCCTCTTTCACCAGGTCGTAAGGCTAAGGAACAGGGAGGTCTTTATACTGACCATAGTCCTTGTCTCCCTCGGGACAGCGTGGGTGACCTCTTTTCTTAGCCTTTCGCTCGCCATGGGGGCGTTCATAGCCGGGCTCGCGATATCGGAGTCGGAGTACAGCAGCCAGATAGTCGCCGAGGTTATACCTTTCAGGGACACTTTCTCGAGCCTCTTTTTCATCTCCATAGGGATGCTTCTGGATTTCAGGTACGTTATCGCGCACCCCCTCGCGATCCTTGCGCTCGTCTTTGTGGTCATCGGAATGAAGGCGCTCGTCACGGCGTGGGTGGGCCGGGTGCTCGGTTACCCCCTGAGGCTTTCGGTCATGGTCGGGCTCAATCTCGCGCAGATAGGGGAGTTCTCCTTCATACTCATAAAGATGGGACAGGAATACGGGCTCCTCGACCCGGGGCTTTACCAGTCGTTCCTCGCCGTGACCATAGTAACCATTGCGCTTACCCCTTTCATCTACCAGAGGTCGTCAAGGCTCGCCTACGAGGTAGGCACGATGCTCGGCAGGGACGGGAGGGAACACAGGAAGACACACCTTTCCAACCACGTGATAATAATAGGCTACGGCGTTAACGGCAGGAACCTCGCAAGGGTGCTTAAAGAGACCGCCATCCCCCACCTTGTCGCGGACGTGAACATGGACAGGATCAAAGAGGCGCGCGCGGCCGGCCACCACGCGTACTTCGGGGACGCAAGCCACCCGGAGATCCTTAAAAAGCTCGGCGCCGAGTCGGCCAAGATGCTCGTACTTGCGATCTCGGACCCGATAACCGCAAGGAGGGTCGTAAAGACCTCGCGCGAATTGAATCCAGCCGTCTCGATACTCGTAAGGACGCGCTACATAAGAGAGGTCGAGGAGCTTTACCGCCTCGGGGCGAACCAGGTCATCCCGGAGGAGTTCGAGACCTCTGTAGAGATATTCGCGAGGGTGCTCAAGGACTACAGGATCCCCGGAAACATCATCCAGAACCAGATAGACCTCATAAGGCAGGAAGGATACGCCATGCTAAGAAACCCCTCGATCAAGGGCGAGAAGCTCGTAAGATTGACCCATATCCTTGAAAAGACCGTCATGGACACCTTCCACGTGGACGCCGGGTGCGGAGTGGACGGCATGACGCTTGGCGAGCTCGACCTCAGGAAAAGATCAGGGGCCACGGTCATAGCCGCGGTGAGAAAGGGCGAGGCCCTGACCAACCCTCACGCGGACTTCATGATAGAGGCCGGGGACATCCTCGTCATCCTCGGCAGCCACGCCGAGCTCAACGCTGCATTCGAGATACTTAAGGAGAAGTGCCCGGTGTAGGGAGTTAAAAAAATCAATGATCGCCGACCGCCCCTGCCTGACCTCTCCCCCGGGATTAAAGCCGGCTGAGTTCCTGTAACGTACTCCATTTGCGCTCTCTGTAATATTGTCGGTGTGAAAATTTAAAAAGGCAAGCCCCATGGCGGGTACGGCCATTCATTCTTTCGGACGGTTTTACCTGTCTTTAAGAACAAAAAAAACGTGCGAAGCGAGCTTCGAGGAATTCAACACGTAGAGATTAAAAAAAGAGGCGTTGCCGCCCCTTTTTTCTTTATACCTTGCGCGCCCGGCCGGTGAAAACCAGAATCCGGCCTCTCGAATTTCTATCTCTAATCTCTGTCGCGCCCCCTCCCGCGCTCCTTCTCGTGCCCCCTGCCCCGCCCCCTCTCCTCGCCCCGGCCCCTGCCTCCTTCGGCCCTGAAGTGCTTTCCCCTGAACTCGCGCTCCCGCCCGTGGTACTCTCCCCATTGGCG
>DAIDBB010000034.1 GCA_027310325.1 bacterium
CCGTTAAGGCGCCGGTGCCGGTGCAGCCCGGCGTTCACTACTCGATGGGCGGGATAATGATAGACGTCAACGGGCATACGGGCCTTAAAGGGCTCTTCGCCGCGGGGGAGTGCGGGTGCCTGAGCGTACACGGCGCGAACAGGCTCGGCGGCAACTCTTTGCTCGAGACCATAGTCTTCGGAAAAAGGGCCGGCAGGGCCGCCTCGGAGCACTGCCTCGGGAGCGCGCTGCCGGATTTTCCGGAGTCCGCCCTTAAAGAAGCGGCCTTAAACGTGGCCGGGCTCCTGAAAAGGCCGGACAGGGGGGAGGCCGCCTGGAAGATAAGGGACGAGCTCACGGAAAACATGATGACGAACTGCGGCATATTCCGCACGAAAGAGAAGATAAAAAGCGCGCTCGACAAGGTCCTTGAGCTGAAGGACAGACAGAGGAGGGTCGCCGTTTCAGACAGGGGGGACGCCTTCAACTCGGATATCCTCAACGTCATGGAGCTTGGCTGGATGTGCGACGTGGCGGAGTCGATAATCCGCGGGGCGCTCGCGAGGGAGGAGAGCCGGGGCTCGCACTTCCGCGCGGATTTCCCGAAGAGGAACGACAGGGACTGGCTCAGGCATACGCTCGTCTACAGGGAGGGCGGGGAGCTGAAGTTGAGATATAAAGACGTCAGGATAACGAGGTATAAGCCTAAAGAAAGATCGTACTGAAGTGACGAGTTTTTTTTCAATCCCCTTTTTCTAAAGGGGAAAAGGGTGGATTATCCGGGCGGCGGCTGTGCTTGGCGAAACAGATTGCTTCCCCTTCGCTTCGCTCTGGGCTTCGGCTCCCTCGCTCGCAATGACAGCCTTTTAGTTTTCCCCTGCCTTGACGGGAGGGGATGAAGGGGAGGGTGAGAAGGCATTTCTCCCCGGGTCCGTCAAGGGCGAAGATTAAGGAAACCCGATGAAGATAAGATTCCGCATACGCCGCTGCAGCCCGGTCGAAAAGAGCGAATGCGAGCCCTACTTCCAGGACTACGACGTCGAGGTCTCGGGGGGGATGACCGTCCTCGAAGCGCTCCTCAAGATCTCCGACGAATCGGACCCGACGCTCGTCTTCAGGAAGTCGTGCAGGTCGGCGATCTGCGGCTCCTGCGCGATGACCATAAACGGGTTTTCGAGGCTCGCCTGCGCCACACAGATTATCCCTGAGTACGAGAAGATGGGCGCGATGGTCATAGAGCCGTTGAAGAACCACTCGCCCCAGAAGGACCTGGCGGTGGACTTCGCGCCCTTCTGGAAGAAGATAGAGCGCGTTACGCCGTATCTTACCCCGGCCGGGGAGTCGATAAAGGCCCCGGTGACGAAAGACGACGAGGCGGCCATAGACGCCAGCCAGCGGTGCATAATGTGCGGCTGCTGCAACTCCGAGTGCAACGCCCTGGAGATAGACCCGCGCTTCGTGGCCCCGGCGGCCCTGGCAAAGGCGTGGAGGTTCGTCGGCGACGTCCGCGAGGGCGGGGCGGCGAAAAGGCTTGCCAGACTGAGCGAGGAGCACGGGATGTGGGACTGCGTCCGGTGCGTCCACTGCACGGAGTTCTGCCCGAAGCACGTCGCGCCTCTGAAGGAGATTGAGCTCCTTCGAAGCCGCGCCATGAAGGAGGGGGTGACCGACAACCGCGGCGCGCGGCACGTGGAGTCGATGGTCGATTCGGTAAAGAGGGTCGGCAGGCTCGACGAGGCGTCGATGACCTTCCGGACGCTCGGGTTCCTCCGGTCGCTCGGCATGATACCCTTCGGCATAAGGATGGAGATGCACGGCAAGATGCCGTTCCCGATAATATTCCCGAAGATAGAAAAGATGGAGGAGATAAAGACGATCTTCAGGGAGATGGAGGAAGGCGAAGAGAAAGAGGAGAAGAAGCCGTGACCATTTGGGATGTCTTTAAAAAATCTCATGGCCAAGGGTGAACAGCGCGTAAGGATGGAGGCGGGGCGAGCGAGCCGAGGCAGAAAAGCCGCGAGCCGTACTCGGCGAAGCGGCCTAAGCGGCGAGCGAGGAGGATTGAGGCCGTAGCGCGGAGAACCCCTTGGCCCGAAGCGCGCGGAAGCGCGCAAAAGATCTTGCAGCATGGCGTTTTTGCAGAGTGGCTTTGCCGTTAAAGGGAGCGTTAACGACGAAGGGTTCGAGGGGTATCTAAAAGAGAAAAGGGCTTGATCATGGCTGAACTCAAATACGCGTACTACCCCGGCTGCGCCTCGCAGTCGATGACGATAGAGGCGAACGATACGACGCGCATTGTCGCGAAGGCGCTCGGCATAGAGCTCCACGAAATGCCCAGGGCCAACTGCTGCGGCGCGGGGCTCCTTACGGACTACGACTACCCGCTCTACATAGCCCTGAACGCCCGCATATTCGCCGAGGCCGAGCAGATGGGCATGGACATAATGACCATCTGCTCAACGTGCCTCATGGTGATGAGCACCGCGAACCGCGACCTACGGAACGACCCCGCGCTCCTTGAAAGGACGAACGAGGTCCTGGGGAAGGCGGGGCTCCATTACAGCGGCAACGTCGGAATTAAGCAGTTGCTGTGGGTTCTCGCGGAGGACGTGGGGCTCGCCGAGCTCGGGAAAAGGGTAGTAAAGCCCCTAAATTGGCTAAAGGTAGCGCCGTTTTACGGGTGCCATAGCCTCCGGCCTTCGGACGCCCTCGGCTTCGACGACCCGATGAAGCCGAAGTCTCTGGAGGCCGTCATAAGGACGCTCGGGGCCGAGAGCGTCGAGTACGCCGGGAAGACCAAGTGCTGCGGCTTCCAGGTAGACCTCGTTACCGAGGAGACCGCCGAGGAGATGACCGCGAAGCGCTTGATCGAAGCAAAGGACAGGGGCGCGGACTGCATGGTAACGCCATGCCCGTTCTGCCACATAAACCTCGACAACTACCAGGGGTTGTCCGAAAAGAGGGTCTCGCGGAAGATAAACGTCCCGGTATTCCACCTCGCCCAGCTCGTCGGGCTCGCGATGGGACTGACGCCGCACGAGATGGGCCTTTCGAGGCACCTGGTTTCCCCGGAGAGGATTATAAGGTAGCTGTTCCTTATCTGTATTTTCATTTTATTGCTCTTATGAATTGAGGAGAACCTAATGAAAGCTGAATGGAGCGAATTATTTCATATCAAAACTTTGGACAGCAAATGGACTAGTTTTCCCAAAACCGCCGGCATTTATATCATTAGACGTAAAAAAGCAATATCAAGAGTAGGCGGCTCCGATCCAAATGGTATTTTATATATTGGAAAATCGAAAAATCTCGGAGATCGGCTATGGCAATTTTGGGCTGGTAATCATACCGCGAGTGGTTATCTTTATTCCAAACCTGAAGTATGCACGTTGATTTTCGGTAAAAGGTGCAAAAGCTATAAAGAGATAGAGCTGAAATTGGGTGAATTATTTTTTAAATTCGCCGCACCGATTCATTCAAACAAACTTGAAAGTGCGGAGACTGCGGTTTTATATGCGTACGTTAAACAGTTTGGTGAAGCCCCGCCACTGAATCTTAGTCTTCCAAATCGATGGGATAATGTGCCGAGCGCAGCAGATTTAAATTGGTCAAAACCTGGCATTGAATGATTTTGATAATAATAGAAATTAAGCAAAGTCGGCTGATAATCAAGGTATTAGCCCCATGGCAACGACCCGCAGAGGTGGCTGCGGAAAGAGGCTTCTTCAAAAAATCCCCCTTTTCTAAAGGGGGAAAACAGGGGGATTATAGATCGCTTTTTCAACGGCGCCGCGAGCATCCGTGCATCCGGCGGTCCATTTGCGCACGAAACCTCGGCGGCGTCGAGGACGCCCCTTAAAAATCTCCCCTGTCCCCTCTTCAGGAAAGAGGGGGACCGGATATCCGTAATTGTGAAACTCAGCGAGGCCCTATGGCAACGACCCGCAGGATAAATACCCTTTTTATCGATATCGGAGGGGTGCTACTCTCCAACGGCTGGGACCGCGCCATGCGGGAGAAGGCGGCGGAGACCTTCGGCCTTGACGTCAAGGAGATGAACGAGCGCCACGGCCTTCTTTTCGACGGCTACGAGACGGGCAAAATAACGCTCAACGAGTACCTTAAGAGAGCCGTCTTCTACAGGGAGAGGGACTTTACGCCGGAGGAGTTCAAGGAATTCATGTTCGCCCAGTCTACCTC
>DAIDBB010000058.1 GCA_027310325.1 bacterium
GCTCCAGAGGTACCTCAACTGCGCCTTGTTCGCGTTCTGATAATCGTAGTCATCGGCGTAAAAAGACATTATGGCGTCGATGTCTTTTTTCGCCAGGGCGTCTTCAAGCCCGCTGTAGAGCGCCTCTATCTCTTTTACGTCTTCGGATGACGCGTGTATCTGGCCTTGCGGGGGCAGCTGGATCCGCGCCCCGGCATGGGCTGCCTTCAAAACTCCTCCTGATGCTAAAAAAGCTACGGCCAGGAAACCTACCAATAATCTCCGCCTCATCGTTTACAGCCTCCTTTTAATTTTTTTAACCGCCTAATCTTTTTAAAAAAATCGGTCTTAACCCAAGTATTGTTGGCAAATTATGCTTTGTCAAGGCAACGGGGTGAAATAGTAAGGATTTTTAGTAAAAAAGTATCCTAAAAAAAAACGAGGGCCGTCCTTTTCGACGGGCCTCGTTTTCCTGCTGTATTTAATCATCTGTTCTCGTCTTTCCTTGTAACCATGACGGCGTTACCAGGGCTTAAGGCGACCCTTTTTGCGGTAACCGTTTCTATTATGACTCTTTCCCCGGCGCCCGCGACTTTACCTGTACATACGCTGAATTCGGAGATGATCGTCCTCGGGGCCGCCGCGCCGCCTTCAGAGTCCTTTATGGAGACCAGGGCGCAACCTTTTTTATCGTTATACGTGCCCTCGTACCTCACCCCTTTATATGGTTTTACAAAGTCCATTTTCAAGGCCGCTACCTCCCTGGCCATTTCTTCCATGAAAGCGGCCTTTTCAGCGCGGCTTATCTCTTTCCGGGGCCTTTCCGCGAAGATATTCTCCGCATTAGGACTGTTTTCCACGTAACTTACGCCCTCAAGCGCCGTGCCGGAGTAAATATCGGCGGCGTCAGCGCCTCCGTTCATTACGCGGTAGTTCTTTTCCACGAGGAATTTTTCTTTTCCCTCACAGGCCATGAGCCAGGCATCACCGGTATTTTCCGCAAGAATGATGTAGCTGAAGGCCTCGATCGCGTCGACCTTCGTGAGCCTCTTGAAATCACCGTATCTTTTCGTTATCACATAGGCCGGCAGTCCTTTTCTTGCCCGGCAGACAATGTTCGCCTGCTCATACAGGTCCAGGGCGGTCAACCCGCTTTTCTCTCCATTAAAAGTCTCTCCAACGAGCTTTATCGAAGATGGAAGATAGGCTGCGTCTTTGATGACCGGGCTCTTGTAAATCAGCGGCTGCGGGGCATTGTGCCTGATCAAATACGCCTTGAAGCGGCCTTCTCCCGACGGATCGAAATACCCGTTTACCACGGTAACCGGGCCGTTATTATCTATATCCGCGAGAGCCGGAGTCCCGGCTATGAATGTATAAAATTCATCCACCGAGTAAAGCAATTTTACGCCGTTATCCGATAGAAGCCTTTCTCTCAGGCTGACTTCGCCAAAAACAGAAGCCGCCGAAGATAATGTAAGGAGCGTCAAGACCGCGAGAATTATGTAGATCATCTTTTTCATACGCACCCCCTTTGAGGCAAATCCATCGTCCTCTACAATTATCAATTGCATGAAGCGTGCCACCCGTGAACTTTCCAATAATATGTTGAAATATAAGACAAAAAAATCGGGGGTTTTTTATTTCAAGAAGATGAGTAGGCTGTTTCGTTACAGAAGGTTCTGTGGGAAAAGACGACTTGATCGGCTAAGGGCCTGATTTACCTAGACGATTCTGACATTTTGACCGGTTTATCGGAGGTGTGCTCTTTTGGTAGGACAGTATATGGAATAAGCGCTTATCTTACGAAGGAGCGCCCTCCTGCTTATCCCGAGCGCCTTCGCGGCATGGGTCCTGTTGCCGTTATACCGCCTTAGGACCGTCTCGATGTACGATTTAACATATTCGCGGAGCGGCTTTATGACCTGGGCGGCTTTATCTCTACCTTCCCTGACATGGAGGGGAAGGTCTTCGAGCCTTATGAACGATTCCTGCGTCAGTATCGCGGCCTGCTCTATCACGTTATCAAGCTCGCGTACATTGCCCGGCCAATCGTATGAAATGAGGGCCCCCTGCGCGGCCCTCGAAATGCCGAGGATCCTTTTATCCGTCCTACGGCAAAATCTTTTAAGGAGGAACTTCGAGAGGAGTATTATGTCGTCTTTTCTTTCCCTGAGAGCCGGGGTGAGTATCGTTAACGGGGTAAGCCTGAAGAAAAGGTCCTCCCTGAACCTCCCTTCCTTAACCTCATGGGCGAGGTCTTTGTTCGTAGCGGATATGATCCTGCACCGCGCCTTCAATGTCCTGCCGCCGCCCACGGGCCTGAACTCGCCGTTCTGCAGCACCCTGAGAAGATGCGGCTGGAACGAAAGCGGCAGGTCGCCAATCTCGTCAAGGAATACGACCCCGTCCCCGGCCATCTCGAATATCCCGACTTTGTCCCTGACCGCTCCCGTGAACGAACCTTTCACGTGGCCGAAGAATTCCGACTCAACGAGGCTTTCGACAAGCCCCCCGCAGTTGCAGGCTATAAAGGGGCTCTTTGCCGCCGGGCTTATCGAATGGAGCGCCCTTGCTATCTCCTCCTTGCCCGTGCCGGTCTCGCCCATTACGGTCACGGCCTTGAAGTAAGGCGCTATCCTCCTTAAGAAATTGAAAATATCCAGCATCATGGGGTTTCTGCCGACGACCCCGGCAAAGGTATACCTGTCAAAGAGCTCCTTTTCAAGCTCGGTCGTCTCCCGCCTTACCTCGACAAGCTCGTTTATCGCGTCGATGCTCTTCCTGATGCCCTCGGGGTCAAGGCTCGGGAAACAGGCCGCCGCGCCTTTTCTTACGGCCTCCACCGCGTCCACCTCGCCGCCAAGGAGTATCACCTCGGCCCTCGGGTCCGCGGCCTTTATGGACGGAAGGAGACCGGCGTTCTCCTCCAGAAGGATAGTATCGTAGTGGTTCCCGGCTATCTTCTGAAGAAGCGACTCGCTTTCGCCGCGGCCGAAGATATCGACTCTGTGGCCGCCGAGGAGCGCCGTGAGAATACGACTCTCTTTTTTAGGGACAACCAATATGTTAAGCATCTATGGTCCGTATTTTCAGAGCAGGTCAAGACCGTGGTGGGATGTCCGGATGGATAAGACGCCGCAAAGCAAGGTTTTCAGGGTGTGTTCTCGACGATGGGTCAAAGGAAGTATATCATAAGCCGGGGGAATTACAAGCAAACGCCCCTTAAGCGTTAAAGGGTCTTTTTGCATAATTTCCGAATCCTGATAGAATTTTTTCAAGCCGCTTGCGGAGAAAAGGGACCCGGACGGATATCCTGACGGTCATAAAAAAAAGAGGGTCTGTGAGGTCCCTGCCGATTGAAGCCGTCGAAGACGATTCAAAAGTTTCCCCCAAAAAGGGTTTTTCAGCAAGCTCTCTAAAGAGAAGACGGTTATCGAGGTGCCGATGCTTCGGCAAAAGGTCCCCGTTATGAAAGAGGCGCTTGTTGCGAAACTCCTGGACCATTTCAAGGGGAAGTTCTCAAGGGAACTCGGCATAGACCTGTCTGCACCTGACCCGAAGGAGGTCTTCAAATGGTTCCTGGCCTCCAAATTGTTCGGGGCCCGGATATCGTCCGATTCGGCGATAAAGACCTACCGGAAGTTCGAGAGGCGCGGCGTAATTACCCCGCGAGCGGTGCTCGACACGGGCTGGGACGGGCTTGTAAGCATACTCGACGGCGGAGGGTACGCGAGATACGACTTTTCAACCGCGACGAAATTACTCGAGATAATGACCGGCCTCGAAAGGCTTTACGGAGGGGACTTGAACAGGCTCCACGACAAGGCAAGCGGCGAAAAAGACCTTGAAGGCCGCTTGAAAGGCCTCGGCAAGGGCATAGGGGACGTGACGGTAAACATATTTCTGCGCGAGCTCCGTTTGGTCTGGGAAAAGGCGCGCCCGGGGCTTTCGGAGCTAGTCCTCCTTGCGGCCGGAGACCTCGGCCTCATCCGCCCGCGCGAAGACCCGCTCGAGGCGCTTGAGGACTACTGGAAAAAGAACAGGGCCAAAGGGGCCGATTTTTGCGACTTCGAGGCCGCCCTGTTAAGGCTCGGAAAGGATTATTGCAAGAAGGGGCGAAGCGGCGAGTGCCCTCTAAGGGCCTGGCACAGGCCTTAGCTATAAGATGCTTATCGTGTAATCCGTACCTTCCTGCCTGCCGTCATACAGGAAGGTGAACGTAAGGCCGGTCGCTGGCTCGAACGAGCCGGGCCCGAAATCGAACCTGTAAAGGCCGAAGCCTATGTCCGTAAGCGCGGCCTCGCTTTTCGTCCTCCACCCGTCCGTTGTCCATCTTATAACGCACGGCTCATCCCTTATTATCCTTATTACGTAAGAGGCGTAGGCGAACCTTATCTGCTTGTTCTTTTTCCACGAGGTCATCTTGAGGGCCGTCTTCATCTCCGCGTACCTTTTGCGGACCTCGGGGATCATGTCGCAGCCGGCAAGGTCGGTCTTGGTCCGAAGGAGCTTTATGTATTCCGAGTGGGCCCACATAAGCGGCGTGGCCGAGCCCGTCCCCTTGCCCCTGAAAAGCCCTTTTTCCGGCATATCGTCCGCGTCCCAGATCTGCTCAGGTATGAAGTACCCTTCGTTCGCGGCCCCCTCCATCGCCTTTATGTACGGGTCGGGATCGCTACCTTTTAGGGCCTCGTACATCCCCCTTTCCCCGGAAAGCAGAGGCCAGAGCCTGCCTACCCCGTTTCCCTCGAACGACGAGCCGTCTTTTTTTTCGCCGTATCCGTCCCCGTTATAGCGGTAGAAAAGCGGCCCGTACGGCATCTCCTTCCTCAGGAGGCTGTCAACGAGCCTGAGGGACTTTGTTACATGGCTGTCTTCAGGGTCCCTTACCC
>DAIDBB010000060.1 GCA_027310325.1 bacterium
TCTGACCGCTATACCGTGATGGACCTGCCTGAGATGCCCCCGGGGAAGCCAGGGACTTAAGCGCCTTCGTTGCCGTCTCGCGCGAGGCCCCTATCTGGCAGGCGATCTCCTGTGGGTTATCCTACCGCCGCTATCTTATTACCTGATTGAGCTCGAAGATCGGGAGGAGTATGGCAAGGACTATGAACCCCACGACCAACCCCATGGCCAATATAAGGACGGGCTCAAGGAGCGTTAGAGACCTCTGCATGGAAGACTCGAACTCGCGCTCATAGGAGGAAGCCGCCTTGAGAAGAAGCCCCGGGAGGTCGCCGCTTTTCTCCCCCGTGGTTATCAGATGGATCAAGACCCCCGGGAAGACCCCCGAGTTTCTTAGGCTTGCGGAAAGGGCCATGCCCTCGGTTACGTCTTTAATGGAGGAGGTCAACGCCTTTTCAAATACCGACTGATTAAGGACGCGCCTTGTCATCTCAAGGGCGCTCAATATCGGGATCCCGCTTTCAAGGAGGCTCCCGAGCGTGCGCGCAAAACCGGCCATGTAGAACTTCGTAAAGAGCTTTCCGGTCAAGGGCGCTGAAAGGAGGAACCTATCGCGCGACTCCCTGCCTTTCGGGGTCTGCATATAACGCTTCGTCCCCCAGAATGCGGCTCCCGCGCCAAGAATAACGAGAAACCAGTAACCCCTTAGTATCCTTACGATCGTTAAGAGCACAACAGTTATTAACGGAAGGGCCTGTTTTGTGTCTTCGAATATGCCCGTTATCTTCGGGAGCACAAAAAGGAAAAGGAAAAAAAGCACCCCGGTCCCTACGACGGTCATGACCGCCGGGTAAAGGAGCGCCGTCCGCACCTGGTCGCGGACCTTTGCCCTCGACTCCAGGTAATCGGCGAGCCTCGCGAGCACTTTATCAAGGGTCCCGCTAGCCTCGCCCGCCTCAACGGTCCTTATGTACATTTCGGGGAATATCGCGGGTTGTGCCTCAAGGGCTTTCGAAAGCGAACTGCCGCCGGAGATGCTTTCCTTTACGCTAACGAGCGTATTGGCAAGGGTCGCGTTCTCCTCTTCGGCCGAGAGGGCCGAAAGGGCGTCGAAAAGGGGGCTTCCGGAACTTATGAGGGTCGAGAGCTGGCGCGTGGTGGCGGCAAGCTCGTTTAACGTTACCCGCTCGCGCCGCCCGAACCGCTTTACGCGGGCGGCCTGAAGGGAAAGGGTCCTGGGGAAAAGTGATTCGTTCCTTAACCTTTCGGTCGCTTCTTTAAGGCTAGACGCCTCTATGTCGCCGGATATTTCTTTTCCCGCGGCGTTGTACGCCCTGTATTGGAAGATAGGCATTTTTCAATCCATAGGGCTTCCCCGGAAGCCGTCAAAGCAGATCAATCTATCTGAGTAACCCTTATTATCTCATCAAGGCTCGTAACACCGGCGGCGGCCTTCGAGATGCCGTCCTCCCGGAGCGTTTTCATGCCCTTTGAGACCGCGTAGTCCTTGATCGTGGTCGAATCAGGGTTCTTAAGGACCACGTCCCTCATCTCATGGTCCACGGCCATGAACTCGAAGATCCCGGTCTGGCCGCTGTAGCCGGTATTCAGGCACTTTACGCACCCACGTGGCCTGAAGAGCCGCGCCGGGGGGTTCTGGAAAAGCGCCTTTTCCTCATCGATTGGCTCGTAACCTTCCATGCATTCCCTGCAGAGGACCCTCACTAGCCTTTGCGCCATGACCGCCGCGAGCGAAGAGGACAGAAGGAACGGCTGTACTCCCATGTCTACAAGCCTCGTCACGGCCGACGGTGCGTCATTGGTATGGAGGGTCGAAAGCACAAGATGTCCGGTAAGTGAAGCCTGTATCGCCATCTCCGCGGTCTCCCTGTCCCTTATCTCGCCAACCATGATGACGTCAGGGTCCTGCCTGAGTATCGAACGGAGCCCGCTTGCGAACGTAAGCCCTATTTTTGAATTTACCTGGATCTGGCCTACCCGGCCAAGCTGATACTCGACCGGGTCCTCTACGGTTATTACGTTCCTCTCCCGGGTATTTATCCGGTTAATGGACGCGTAAAGGGTGGTGGTCTTGCCTGAACCGGTGGGGCCCGTAACGAGGATTATGCCGTTATTCCGCAGAAGCAGCGCCTCAAGGGATTTCACCTGCCCGTCGTCAAGGCCGAGCCGCGTAAGATTGATCGAACCTGTTTTCCTGTCGAGGAGCCTTAATACCACCCTTTCGCCGAACGACGTAGGCACGACGGATACCCTCACGTCGACGTCCTTACCCGCGACAAGAAGCCTGATCCTGCCGTCCTGCGGGAGCCTCTTCTCGGCTATATCGAGC
>DAIDBB010000070.1 GCA_027310325.1 bacterium
CATTCATAACATCAACAGGATTTGAAGCTGTAGCGCTGCAACACGAGGTCGACCACCTTGACGGTATCCTTTTCATCGACAGGATAACGAACATGAAAAGGGACCTTTTCAAACGGAATATCAAAAATTTATAAAAAAAACCCCAGAAAGTCATTGCTCTTGCCCCGGCCCCTCAATTGTCAACCCTAATTAGTCATAAGTTGACAATTATGGCCCTTCCATGTTAAGCAAATTAGGTTAAATAGACTTCTCCAAATACGAAAGGAAGATACGGTGGACATATTAAAGAAGGCTCTTCAAAACGGCTTGAACGGGCAAGGTCTTAGCGGCCCTGATGCTATGGCGCTCGCCGCCCTTCCAAACGACAACATCTACGAGATACTTTCGGTCACCGATAAGGTAAGGAGACGCCATAAGGGGATGGAGGTAAACCTCTGCTCTATCGTCAACGCCAAGAGCGGCCTTTGCAAGGAGGACTGCTCCTTCTGCGCCCAGTCGATAAAATACAATACGGCGATAAAGGAATATCCGATGGTCGGGGCCGAGGCCATAGTCGATGCCGCCGTTAAGGCGGAAAGCACCGGGGCGCGGGAGTTCTCAATAGTAACGAGCGGCACGAAGATAGAAAAGGAAAAGGACGTCTCCATACTTATTGAAACTCTCAAGTCGATGAGGGAGACGGTCGGCATGGAGCGGTGCGCCTCGCTGGGGATATTAAAGCGGGAGGTCCTCGAGGACTTAAAAGAAAGCGGCTTGGAGAGCTACCACCATAACCTTGAGACAAGCGCGAGCTTCTTTCCAAATATATGCACGACGCATAGGTATGAGGAAGATATCGAGGTAATAAAGACGGCCAAGGAGCTCGGATTCTACGTCTGCTCGGGCGGCATATTCGGCCTCGGAGAATCATGGGCGGACAGAATAGAACTTGCGGAGACCCTGAAGAAGCTCGAGGTGGATTCGATTCCGGTAAATTTCCTCAACCCCAGGCCTGGCACCCCGCTTGAGGGCGCTAAAAACCTCACTCCAATCGACTGCCTGAAGATAATAGCCGTCATACGGCTAATGATGCCCGTTAAGGACATAGTTATCTGCGGCGGAAGAAATGTAGGCCTCCGCGACCTCCAGCCGCTCATATTCGCGGCTGGAGCGAACGGGATGATGATAGGAAATTATCTTACGACCCCTGGAAGGGACATAGAGGCCGATACGCAGATGCTGAAGGACCTGGGCCTAAAGCCAAGGGGAGTAGACCGATAAGATGGAAAAAATGGATACCGAGATTAAAGAAGAATTATCAAGGCTCAACGCATTGGGTCTAGGGCGGACCCTTTTGCCCATTGAAGGCCCGCAGGGTCCCAGGGTCGCCATCAACGGTAGCGTGGTCGTCCTCCTCTGCTCGAACGATTACCTCGGGCTTGCCAGCCACCCGCTCGTGAAGGCCGCCGCAATAGAGGCCATAGAAAAGTACGGTTTTGGCTCCGGGGCTTCGAGACTGGTATCCGGAAACATGGAGCCACACAGGCTTCTTGAGGACAGAATAAGAAAGTTCAAGGGGACCGAGGCCGCGCTCGTCTTTAACTCAGGGTATCACGCAAACCTCGGGTGCATCGGGGCCCTCGCGGGGCGCTCGGCAGAGATATTCTCGGATAAGTCAAACCACGCTTCCATAGTTGATGCGTGCGTCCTCAGCCGCGCAGAGGTAAAAAGGTATCCGAACAAGGATGTAAACCGGCTTGAGGACCTCCTTAAGAGATCGAAGGCAAAAAGGAAGCTCATAGTAACGGACGGGGTATTCAGCATGGACGGCTCTATAGCGCCGCTCGACAGTATAGTCACTCTCCTCGATAGGTACGGCGCGATCCTTATTGTGGACGATGCGCACGCAACGGGCGTCCTCGGCAAGGGCGGAAGGGGCACCCTCGAGCACTTCGGCGTACGGCACCCGTCGATTATACAGATGGGTACGCTCGGCAAGGCCATAGGGGCTTTCGGGGCCTTTATCGCCGGAAGCCGTGAGCTCATAGAGCTACTCGTCTCAAAGGCCCGGCCCTTTGTCTATACGACGGCGCTGCCGCCCTCGGTATGCGCCGCCGCGGCAAAGTCTATAGATATAATCGATGAGACCCCGGGGCTTAGGGAAACACTCTGTGAGAACGTCTCTTATTTCAGGGATGGGCTTTGTGGGGCAGGCCTTGATGCTCCCGGTAGCACCCAGATAATACCGATAATAGTAGGGGATGCCCAAAGGACGATGGAGATAAGTAGACGCCTACTCGAAAAAGGCGTTTTTATCCAGGGCATAAGGCCGCCCACCGTGCCTGAGAACACTTCGAGATTAAGGGTCACCATCACCTCGGCCCACTCGAAAGAAGACCTGAAGAAGTCCCTGTCGGCTATAAAGGAAGTCCTGAATGAATGTTGACTCTCTTCTATTCGTTCACGGCTGGGCGACGGACAGCTGGGTCTGGGAGCCTTTTGCATCGGCCTTCAAGGGCCTAGCTCCCTTGAACGTAAACCTTCCCGGACACGGGGGCCAGGGGAAGTGGGATACGCCAACCATTCATCCGGCTGTTCAGGAAATAACGAGGCAGATCGAAAGCCGGACAAACATCCTTGGCATAGGATGGTCCCTCGGGGCGCAGGCGCTTATCGCATCAGCCCTTGAGAGCAGACAAAAATTTACGGGCCTCATCCTCGTAGGAGCAACGCCTTCGTTCGTTACAAAGGAGGATTTTCCCTGGGGCCAGTCAAGGGCCCTTACAAAGAGGATGATAATGGACATGAAAAAAGACCCGGGCGGGACGCTCAAGAGGTTCTACCCATTGAACTTCATCGGGTCGGAAAAGAGTGTCAGGGTCAGGGAGTTCATGGAAAGATACAGGTATCCCGGGCCTATTTCGTGCGACGGACCGATACCCGGCTGCTTTCCCTCATTCAAATATGGCGAGATAACCAGGGCCCTTGAGGCCCTTTACTCAGAAGACCTCCGGGAGATGCTCGACGCGCTGGACCTTCCGGTCCTTATCGTCCACGGCCGGATGGACGGCATAGTCCCGATAGGGGCCGGACAGTATCTCGCCTCAACGATCGATGGGGCGCGGCTTGAGGTCTATGAGAAAACGGGTCACGCCCCCTTCATAACGGAACCTGAAAAGTTTAAGGATACGATAAAAAGGTTCATGGATGGTCTTTAGACCAAATATTAGCTTATGATAGATAAAAATATCGTAAAAAAAAGTTTTTCAATGGCGGTGCAAAGCTACGACTCGAACTCCGGGCTTCAAAGGTCGGTCGCTGAAGACCTCCTTGAGTTCCTCGGCTGCATCATGGAGTCAAGAAAACCGGCTTACGCGGGTGCAATTTCTCAAAGCCTTCCGTATGACTTGGCCGCTCATGAAGCGCGCATCCTCGATATCGGCTGCGGCACAGGCGGGCTTACCGGTGGCATAAAAGGCCTTTTTCCGAGCGCAGGCATATGGGCCGCTGACATAGCCCTGCCTATGCTCGTAAAGGCAGGGGAAAACCTTCACGGCGCCGCCGAACTCGTACAGGCCGATTGCGAGGCCCTCCCTTTCAAGGTCTCGGCCTTTGACATCGTAGCTTCGAGCCTTGCATATCAATGGGCTGCGGAGAGCCTTTCGGCCTTCAGGGAGGCAAACCGGGTACTTAAAAAAAACGGGCTCCTGGTCTTTTCGACGCTAGGGCCAGGGACGTTACGGGAACTCAAGGAGTGCCTGAGCGCGGCCCTTCCAGCGTATACGAGTCCCGTGACTTATAAAGGCCCTGATGCGTTGGCGCTTGAGCTAAAAAGGGCCGGATTCAATGTGGAAGCGATAGAAAGCCGGAATACAGTAAGGACCTATGAAAATATGAGAGCTCTTATAAGGACCCTTAAGATGATAGGCGCCTCCCCTCCCCTTAAAGGGCTCTCCGTCGGGCCGGCCCTGAGAAGGGCCGAAAGGATATACCAGGAAAGATACCCATCGGCTAACGGCAAGGTCCTGGCCACGTACGAAGTCATATTCGCGGCGGCCCGAAAGGAATAGGAATGACAGGAAAGAGAAGGCTTCAAGAACTGGATAAGCTCCGCGTCTGGCACCCCTTTACCCAGATGAAGGAGTGGAACTCCAGGACGCCTCTTATAATAGAAAAAGGCGAAGGGAACTACCTTATAGATATCAACGGAAAGCGATACCTCGACGGCGTCTCTTCCCTTTGGGTCACGGTCCACGGCCACAGAAAAAAGGAGATAGACCGCGCGATAAAAAACCAGCTGGATAAGATCGCGCACTCGACGCTCCTCGGCCTCGGTAACGTCCCCTCGATACTGCTCGCTGAAAAGCTCGTGAGTATTGCCCCGAGGGGCCTTAAGAAGGTCTTCTACTCCGATAGCGGCTCGACGGCCGTTGAGATAGCCTTGAAGATTTCTTTCCAGTACTGGGAACAGACGCAAAAGGATAACAAGAAAATTAAGTTTATCGCTTTTACAGGCGCATACCACGGCGACACGTTCGGGTCCATGAGCGTTGGAGAGATAGACATATTCGTAAAAAAGTACAGGCCCCTTCTTTTCGACACCTACCGCGCACCTTACCCGTACTGCTACAGGTGCACGTTGAAAAAGTCATACCCTCGATGCAAACTCGCCTGCCTTGAAATACTGGAGATACTTTTGCGGGAGCATAACCGGGAGATAGCCGCCTGCGTCATAGAGCCCCTTTTGCAGGGCGCGGCCGGGATGATTTCCTCTCCACCGGGGTTTCTAAAAGAAGTAAGAAGGCTTACAAAAAAATATAACGTCCACCTGATAGCAGACGAGGTCGCTACCGGCTTCGGCAGGACCGGAAGGATGTTCGCCTGTGACGTCGAGGGCATAAGCCCTGATATCCTTTGCCTCGGCAAAGGGCTTACGGGCGGCTATATGCCCCTTGCCGCTACCCTGACGACGGATAAAATATACAGGGCCTTCCTGGGCGACCAAAGCGAGCTTAAGACATTTTTCCACGGCCATACATATACGGGAAATCCACTTGGCTGCGCTGCGGCCCTCGCGAACCTCGATGTCTTTAAAAAAGAACGGACGATCGAAAGACTGAACGGAAAGATAAAGCTCTTTAAGAGACTGCTTATGGACCTCCATGGCCTTAAGCACGTAGGCGAAGTGCGCCATATCGGGTTAGTTGCCGGGGTCGAGCTTGTTAAAGACCGGGTTACGAAAGACCCCTATCCATCCGGAGCACGGACCGGTAACGCCGTATGCATGGATGCAAGGGACCGTGGCCTCATCATAAGGCCCTTAGGGGATACCCTTGTAATAATGCCGCCCTTAAGCATAAAGGAGGCGGAGCTCAAGAGGATCGTTAAGATCGTGCGCGAGTCCATCATAAAGGTTACCGGAGAATGAGCCGGGGCTATTTCATAACCGGGACCGATACCGGCGTCGGCAAGACCTTTGTAACCTCTCTAATGGCTAAAGCCTTGACGGATGAGGGGATAGATACCGGCGTCATGAAGCCGGTTGAGACCGGCTGCGCCGTTAAAAAAGGGATACTCATTCCCAAAGACGCCCTTATGCTTAAAGGGTCATCTGGCGCGGACGACCATATCGATATCATC
The DNA here is from genome assembly GCA_027310325.1 of bacterium. Lineage (GTDB taxonomy): Bacteria > Desulfobacterota > GWC2-55-46 > GWC2-55-46 > GWC2-55-46 > JAKAIQ01. Next base: position 5,620 of record DAIDBB010000070.1, read on the forward strand.
AACCCTTACAGGTTTTCTCCGCCGCTTGCCCCGAATATCGCCGCCCGGCTTAAAGGGGTAGAGATAGATTTAAATAAGATCAAAGACAGCTACATGGCCCTCTTGAAGGCCCATCGGGTAGTCCTCGTCGAGGGCGCGGGCGGCCTCCTTACCCCTCTCTCCGATAACAAGACCATGGCGGACCTGGCCCTTTTCCTTAAGCTCCCGCTTATAATCGTGGTCCCTTCGAGGATAGGCGTCATAAACCATACGCTCCTTACAGTGGAATACGCGCGAGCGAACGGTATCCCTGTAAAGGGGATTATCGTCAACAATCCCATTGCCCCGAAGAAAGACCCGAGCCGCGAATACAATAGGCTAGAGATCGAAAGGCTTACCGGCGTTCCTGTGTGGGGCGAGCTGCCGTTCGTTAAGGCAAGCGACAAGAAAAAAAGGGCTTCCCTCTTTTCAGAAGGAAGCCCTTTCCGTTCGGCTAATCTAAAGGTCTTACTTTCCCTTTGACTTGGTGTAGTTGAGCGTTCCGCCGGCGAGTATCGTCTCGACCTGCCTCGGCGAATACCCGTGCTTGAGCTTTATCTCCTTGCCCTTCGTAATGTCCTTAAGAACCAGTGAGCCGCCTGATGTAAGGCCGGACTTTAGGTTCCCGAGTTCCAGCTCGTCACCGTCGCTTATTGCTTCGTAGTCAGCAGGGTTTTCGAACGTGAGCGGAAGGATACCGAAGTTTACGAGGTTATCCTTGTGGATCCTTGCGAAACTCTTGGCTATGATGGCCTTTATGCCGAGATACATCGGGCAGAGCGCGGCATGCTCGCGGGAAGAGCCCTGTCCGTAGTTCTCTCCGCCCAGGACGAAACCGCCTCCCGCGGCCTTCGCCTTCTCGTGGAACTTGCTGTCGATGGCCGAAAATACCGACTCGGAGTACTTGGGGACGTTGCTCCTGTAC
>DAIDBB010000075.1 GCA_027310325.1 bacterium
CGCTACGACCGTGCCGTGGAAATGGCCGGTTATGGCCCAGGTATTGTGACGGATGATGTTGAACTGAAGAGTGCCGAATATGACGCCGGTGATTCCGCCGATGAAGCCGAAGTTTATGATCGATATTGCAATGGCGGAAAACGCCGGGTTGCCCCACGGCGCCTTCTTAAGCCACTCGAAAAGGCCCCTTGTGTGGCCCTGTTCCCTTAATGCCACTTCCATTGACGCGGGGATCGCGAAGGCGTGTATCATGCTGGCGAGGACCGCCATATGCATGACGTAGCCGGTATTCGCTATCTTATGCCATGTGCCGATGACGGGGTCGACAAGGAGGTGGTGCTCGGAAGCGACGTTTATGAAGAGTATGTAGAATATGAACGCCGTCCTTGAAAGCTTCTCGTTAAGGGGCTTGCCGCCGAGAACGAGCGCCGAGGTCATGTACCATACCGCGACCATGGCGCTGACGTTTATCTGCTGTGACGAATGTCCGAGGCCCCAGAAGACCAGCCTGTACGCCGACGGGTTTATCGATGGGAGTATGTTCATCGACCACAACAGCGTCGGGATGAATATGCCCGCGCCGTGGAGGAGCGTGAATATGGCGATGATGCTCGCCGCTCCGAGGCCGAAGGTGCCGAGAGGAAGGGTCGCCTTATATCCCCCTTCCCTCTTGGAAAGGACTATATTTACGAAAAAGAGTATAAACCCTATCAAGGCGCCTACCGCGAAAAGGATGACCCCGACATAGTAGAGCGGGTCGGCCTTCAGAGGCACGTAGGAGGTGAAAAGGACGTCTCCGCCGCCCATGAGGACTATCACGTTAATGACCGCTCCGCCTATGAGCATGAGGGCGAACGAAAGCCAGCCGAGCGCCGGCGCGTGAGACCGCGTGCCCAGAAGGACCGCTGACGTAAAATGGACGAGGGCGATCTCAAAGAAGATTATCCACGCCAGAAGCGCGTCTATCCCGTGCAGCGTCAGGAACCTGTAGAAGTACACGAGCGGCAGCATATGCACGCTCGGCCACCTCGTCATCGCGACCATGAAGGCCATCAATCCGCCGACGGCCAGGGTCGCGAAGGCCGCTATCATGTTCCACTTGATTAGGGCGGCCGTGTTCTTGTCGACCTTTGACTTGAGGTCGGCAAAGGGACTCTGCCATAGGTCTATGTTCATCTCAATACTACCTCCCTTTCTAATTTAAGCGTCATAGTGCATAGTGCCTTAACGCACCGGCCATACTTCAGAGAGCCATTTAAGGTGCGCAAACCAGGCTATCATAAAAGTCGCCAGGAATATCAAAGCGATAACGAGCATCCCCGGCGCTTCTATCTTGTCTCTGTGGTCGTCTGACATCTCCCTACCTCCTTGATTAAGACGTCTTAAGCCGAATCCGTCAATCCTTTACGTAAAGCTTCCCCGACATGGTGTGGTGGCCGAAGCCGCAGAACTCGTTGCAGATGACATGATACTCGCCGGAGGTCGTGGGCGTGATCTTGACGACGTTATCGTACCCCGGGAAGACCATGAAGTTCATGTCATTGGGCTGGAGCGAAAACCCGTGGCTCAGGTCCATGGATGAAAGATGGAGCCTGTATTCCTTGCCCTTGTCGAGTTGGAGTATCGGGTACCATTCCCACATCTTCGCCCTCAGGTAGACGTCAGTGACGTCGGCGGGCACGTGCACGACCGGCATGCCCTGCTCCTCGCCGACCTTGTACTTCGCGACCATGTTTTCGGTAAGCTTGTCGAAGTCCTCCGGCGAGATCGTATAAGTCTCATCGGGCGGAGTGTGATTGCCGATCGCCTTGTACACCGGCATGAAGAAAAAGGTAAAGAGCGCCCAAATGAGGGCTATCGTTACCCACCATCTTTCATCCTTGCTTAAAGGCTTCCACCATATTCTTTCCGGTTCATGTATCGCCATTTCCTGAAATCCTCCTTAGTGTACTATTACGGCGGCCGGGGGCGTGAACAAGAAAATATCTATCAGGCCCCATAGCGTAAAGATGGTCCCCGGTATGATGAGACCCAGGACCAGCCACAAAAACATCCTGTCGTAAATGGTCTGTCCGCCCGGCACGGGTCCTTCTTCCCTGTCTGTATTCATAGGTCCTCCTCCCTTATAAGGATAGTTACTGGATTTTATACTTCGACAGAATATATTGCCAATGACGTCTTGGGTAAATGACTTTTGTCAATACTTCCGATAACTCTATACATTTTTAGCAGAGTTTCCGGAGAAAGCAACTCATGCAAAGGCCGATAGAGAGTCCTTGTGGGCGACGAGGGTCGCCTCCGTACCGCGCTTAGACCCCTTCAAATGACGCAGGTAGGCGTTCCGTTCAAGGGCCTGGTCAATACCTTCCAGATTCGACTCCGGGGAATACCAAACTCCTTCAATAGGACGGCTCTATACGTTATAGGGTTAAATGGAACTGAAGAACACCGCCGAAAACGGCGATCTTGATGCCGGCATCGACCTTCCAGGGTGGAGGTTGCCGGCGTTCCAGTTAAAAAAGGCCAAAGAAGAACTCTCTTGCCTTACAGGTTAAAAACAACAGGGATATAATGGCCGGATTCTACATCAAATCGATTGTCGTGTCAATAGGCATGCCAGGCTACACTGGCAGGGCTCAAACCTCCAAAAAAACAAGGGGCAGGCCATGAGGGCCTGCCCCTTACGATGTTACTCTGGCTGACCTGCCAACGAAGGACTTAGAAGTTGGCGGTAAGCATAAGGTATCCGTAGTCCTGATCGGTTACGGAACCCACATTATCCTTTATGGCGTCTCCGGCGAAGAAGTGGCCATATCCCGCCTCGGCGGTGAGGGCGTTATTGTACTTGTAGGTGCCCACGAGGTCGATCTCGTTACCGATCGACTTGTGAGTGCTGGCTCCCTGGACTGCGGATGTCGGTAAATTATTCCAGTTTCCGGCCGTATACCAACGATCGCCCGCTGAGGCCTTGTTCAGGTTCCACCACGCGACATAGACCCCGAGCTTATCCGTCGGCTGGGCGGTCAGGTTTACGTTGAACGCGCTCAAGTTCCTCCACGCGGCGAGGTCCATGATGCCGAACTTATTATGGTTCGTAGGGAAGAGGTTAAAGAATGTGTGAGAGGAATCGCCGCGGGCGACTCCGTTGCTGGTGCCTTCGGCGTAATCATACTCCGCGCCTACCCTGATCTTGGCCGGAGCGCCGGGGATGGAGTAGCCGACCTTAGCGGCAGCGGCCCATGCGTTGGTCGTTTGTCCGCCGGCGGCATTGGTGTTGCTGCCGTTCTCATACGGGAGCTCGAAGGTATAATCGAGGCCTGCGATCGATCCATTGAGCCTAGCGCCCACGGTCGTAAGGTTCGCCCTTGCATTCACGTTTGACACGAAGCTTCCCGAGAGATTGAGCACGTAGACATCGAGGGTATTATTCGGGATCGCCTTTACCGTGGCATAGAGGCCGTAGAAGTCGGCGTCGTTGGTTCCAAAGCTGCCACTATCCGTAAATACGACGTTGTTGTCGCCGAGCTTTGACCAGAAGGCGTCTACGTTAACTATGTCGGAGGCGTACATGAGCTTAAGCGCGTCGAAGGTCCTTCCCGTATTGCTCCAGTTGAAGTTCCCGATAAGCCTCTGGTCGCCATAGACGAGTTCCTGGCGTCCGGCCCTCAGTGTAACGGGCGCGCCGAGGACGTTATCAACGTTCAGGTAGGCCTCGTAGAGGTCAAGATGGTTTGGCTGCCCACCAAGGGTTGTAAGAGCTGGACCACCGCCCGCGTTCAATCCTTCCGTGCCCCACACCCTCGTGTCCTGAAGAGTTATCTTTACCGAGGTATCGTCAGTTGCCTTGACGTTGGTCGTGAGCCTTACCCTCTGCGCGAAGGAGTCCTGAGCGCCGGGGGCGGCGTTCTTGTCAAAATTGACGTCATCCCTCCACTCAGTCCTAAGCCTGTAC
>DAIDBB010000078.1 GCA_027310325.1 bacterium
CTTCTTAAAGTCTTCAATCGCCCGGTCATATCCGCCGGTATTAAGGAACGCCATCCCCCTGTAAAGGAGCGCGTTCGCATCGCTGGGGTCAAGCATCGAAGCCCTGGTGAAGTCGTCTATGGCGGGGCCGAAGTTTCCGAGCTCCATGTTGGAGGAACCCCGGTTCCTGTAAGCGACGGAAAAATCCGGCTCGAGGCTTATCGCGTCGCTGAAGTCCTTTATCGCGGGTCCATATTCCTTAAGCGCCGCGTGAAGGATCCCACGGCCGTTATACGGCAGAGGGTTTCTACGATCGGCGTTTATTGCGGCGTTGTAATCCTCGATCGCCCGCGCATAATCCCCAATGTAGCTGTACGCGAGCCCACGCTGATTATAAAAGAAAGAGTTCCCGGGGTCAATGGATATGGCTGCGTCGTAATCGGCCAGGGCCTTTTGATAATCCCTTAAGTCCTTGTAAGTGTCTGCGCGGTTTATGAAGGCAACGGCGTTACGCGGGTCAAGAGAGATCGACGTACTGAAGTCCGACAGGGCGCGCGCGTAGTCGCCAGCATCCCTGTAGACCAATCCGCGGTTATTATAAGGCATGGCGTATCCGGGGTCAAGGGAGATCGCGGTATTGAAGTCTTCCAGTGCGCGCCTGTAATCGTGGAGCTCCCTGTAAGCGCCGCCGCGGCTGTTGTAAGCTATCTTGACCCTGCCCGGGAAAAGCCGTATCTCATGGTTCCAGAGCGTAAGGGTGTCCTTCCAGATTGCTTCCTGTCTTATCGTGAGGACGACAAGCGCAAGCGCCAAAACGGCCATTATCGCGGAAAGAGGCTTTTTACCGGCCCTTTTCGACAGAACGCCGGCCCCGGCCCCAAGAAGGATAGACGGCGCGATACCCGGAATATAGGTGTAGCGGTCCGCCGCGGCCTGGCCACCGACCTGTATAAGCCCTATGACCGGAAAAAGCGTTATCAGATAATATAGCCAGGCGGCCTTGAAGACCTTTTTGTCCGTAAGGAGGCAAAATGCGGTTATGGATAAAAAGAGCGCAACGGAGGCGAGAAGCGCCGGGTCAAAAAAAGCCGCTCCTGTCTGTATCTGGTAATACGGGGCAAGGCCAAAAGGGAGGAGCATCTTGTAGAGGTAGAATATATAGGCCTCAAGCGCCGACGCAAGACGCGCCGGAAATCCATACTTCTCAAGGTCGACATAAGCCCCTCTCTGGGCCAAGAGGGTAACGACCGATAAGGCTATGCTAAGGATAAAGTACGGGGCCTTCTCAAAGGCCGACTTCAGTGCGCCGGTCCAACCCGGTCTTAACCTGCGGAGGGGATAGTAGTCGAGTATGATAAGGACGACCGGAAGCGTAACTGCCATCGCCTTACTGAGAAGCGATAGGGCGAAAAAGCCTAGCGAGATAAAATAGAAGTTCGGTCTTCCCCCGGCGTATCTTATATAGCTCAAAACACTTAAAAGAAAGAAAAAGCAGGAGACGACGTCCTTTCTCTCCGCGACCCAGGCAACCGATTCGACATGCAGGGGATGAAGGCCGAAGACAAGGGCGGTCACCATGCCGGTTATTATGGCGCCGCCGGCATCTTCTTTTTGCCCGGAAAGGCTTGCAAGCCTGAAGGCAAGCGTTCCCGCGAGAAACGTATTCGCGGTGTGAAAGATAATGTTTGTGAGGTGATAGCCGAACGGATTAAGGCCCCAGAGCGTATAGTCGAGCGCGTAGGAGATTATCGTAAGGGGGTGCCAGTTGTTGAGTACTACCGTGGTAAAGACCCTGCCGAAAAATCTCAGATCGATCGATCTAATCAAAGGGTTCCCGGTAACGTAGCCCAGGTCGTCCAAGCTCACAAAGCCCCATCGGAGCGATGGAAGGTATGCGAGGAACGTGACAGAAGCAATGAGGAGAGAAACTATGACCGCTATTTTTTGGGGGTTGCTACCCGAAGAACTGGCCATTTCTGCTCTCAATAGGTCCTTTGCCGATTAGGGCCATTCTATGTCATATAATTTATAATTTTTACTATCCCGTGTCAACGTAACCTTATCGCGACTATCTCCGGCGTATTCCCCGTCCTCACGGGAGGCCCCTCGGTCCCGCATGTCGTATAGACCGAAAATCTTCCCCCACGCCGGGGGTATGCCCGGTAGTTGAAGGTCGGTCTCTTTAACTTTGGATGGAGTGGCGTTCCATACGCCCCAGGCCGAAAATAAATAGGCGGCCGCAAAAAGGAGCTTGCCGGCTGCTTCAATCTTTAACCCGTACGGTGCCAGAGGGTGTTTTAACAAGCGCAGGTCAATTATAACACGCATATCCGTCAGAAAGAGGAATTTTTAGAGGTTGCCAAAATAAATCGTGAAAATACTTTGAGGCTTCAACGGGCATGGCACGGATTCCAATAACATGATATACTTGCTCGGGAATTCCTGCTTATTTAAGGAGTTCTGCCGTTTGGAAAACTCGGCGTAAAAATGTATTATTTAGCATCTAGCATCTGGCGGAAAAACTCTGAGTTTGAAATTCAAGTGTAAATCATGTATGTTAATTCATTCCGAGGTTATAAGTTGCGAGGAACGCACGAAAGGCGGGCCACAATGCTTTCCATAGTTTCTCCCGCGCAGCGAGTCCCGAAGGATCACCCACCCTGGCTGATGAAGACCACCGACGGGTTCAGAAAGACCAGGTTCAAGGGACGGGACAAGACCCTGGGCATGGATTGTCGGCGCCAGCGTACAACCCTCACGAGAATGGCAAAACTCATGCCTCAATGGGCGCCGGCATGAAAAAGAACTCTAAAGAACTTCTCCAAAGGGTTCAATAAGTCCTCTGCAAGAGGCCACACTGGATAGCGCGTTACTCTAGAATCCCTTTTTATAGTTAAAAATTTTGTTCATCGTGGAAGAAACTCGCTGAAAAATCAACTTTTCCGCAAACTGCTAAACGAATTTAAGAATCATCCCGGCCGGCCGAGTTTTAAGTGAACCGGCGTTCCCTTTAACGGAGCAGCAAAATCGGTCGTGGGAAAGTAACAGGCTCTAAAGCAGTAACTTTAAAAAGGAGGTTGTTATGAGGAAAAAGTTTTTGTTAGCAATGGCTTTCTTATTTATCATGGCGATGACCGTCTACGGCCCCCGCGAGGCCTCCGCCATCTCGGCCTTCGCGAGACAGACGGGCTTTGCCTGTTCCGCATGCCACTACCAGCACTTCCCGGAGCTTAACGCCTTCGGCCGAGAATTCAAGGCGGGCGGGTTTACGATGATAGGCGGCCAGAGCCTCATAGAAGGCGAGGTCCTTTCGCTGCCTTCGGTCCTTAACGCATCGCTGATGACCAGGGCGGTCTATAATAATACCTATGGTGACAATAAGACCGCCAAGGCCAGCGAATACGACAACGGGACATGGGACTTTCCCGACGACGCGCACATCCAGTTCGCGGGAAGGGCCGGAGGGAACGTCGGTTTTTATACGGCAGTATCGCTTATGCCGGATGAAGCCGGGCGCGCCGTGCAATTCAAGATACCCTTCGTGTTTAAAGCCTACGACACTCAGATTAACATCATCCCGTATTCCACGAACACGGCGGGCCCCTCGTGGAGTTTTGAGGTGCTGAATACAGGGGTCACGGAGACCCACACCCCCCTTCTGCACAAGGTCGAGACCTCGGCGCCGCAATACGTGCTCTCGGGGGGAGGGGGGATGGCGATGGCGGGGACGCCGGCTACTGGCATCGCCTTCGTCGCGTATAAGCCTTACGGCTACATAAACTATTCACTCTGGGCACGCGACCAGCTCGGCTTCATCGGCGGTCACCAACATATAGCCTCGCCCTTGCATTACCTGAGGGCGGCTGTAACGCCGACAATAGCCGGGTGGGACTTCGGATTGGGCGGGGCCGGATGGTTCGGCTCGGAGACATGGGGCCCTCTGGATGGTCCTACAAGAAATCGTGCAAGCGCGTGGGCGATTGATGCACAGGCACAGGGCACTGTGATGAACTTCCCCGTCGGCATATATACCTCATACGCGGAGGCCGCAAAAACCGGCGATTCCGACAGTGCAAGCGGTTTTCTAAATATATTCAATTCCGGCGCCAAGGACAAGACCGCATGGACGATACTCGGCGAGGTCGGTATAATCCCGAACAAGCTCGCGGCGGCCGTAGGCTATCGCCTCGGCCACAACGGCGACCCGGGAAGGACCGGAGAGAATACCACGGACAACGCTACAACCGTTGGCCTGACATACAATCCCGCGCTTAACATCCAGTTCTCGCTAAACCATTCATGGTACTCCGGCAGCGGATCGAGGAGTGACGAATCGGCATCTGGATTCGCGACGTGTCCGTCGGGAAGCTTGACGTCTTGCCCGATGCCTACTACACTCGGAGGTTCAAATCCTACTTCCGGCCTCGGGCAGCTGACGACCATCACGATGTGGACGGTATTTTAACAGGGATCGAATAGAGATAAAAAGGGAGGGTAAAAAAGCCCTCCCTTTTTATTTGGCGGTTCGCCGGCAGGGCGCACTCACTTGGAGGGTGAAAGTCCGCGCCGTCTTGCCCCTACAGCCAAATTCAGATACCCTTGCCGGTAATATAATGATATAAGAACCTTTCCGGCATCCGCCGGGTTTAAGTGTAACCGCGTGGAAAGATACGATTCGATCATAATAGGAGGCGGCCTCGGCGGTCTCACCGCCGGGGCGAAGCTCGCCAAGGAAGGGAAAAGGGTCCTCCTCATAGAGTCCGCCGACGAGGTCGGCGGGTGCGCAAGGACCTTTACGCGAGAGGGCCTTACGATAGAGGCGTCGCTCCATGAGATCGACGGCCTCGATGAAGGCGACTTCAAGCGGCGGATCTTTAGCGACCTCGGCGTCTTCGGGGAGGTCGAGTTCGTCGCGGTCCCGGAGTTCTACAGGTTCATCGGCGCCAGGTCGGACTTTATCGTCCCTTTTTCAGCCGGGGAAGCGAATAAGGCCTTCAAGTCGGTTTTTCCGAAAGAGGGCAAGGCGATAGACGCCTTTTTCTCGAGGCTCGCGGGCATCCGCCGCGACATAAAAAAGCTCTACCGGGGCAATAGTGGCTGGAAAGATACCCTCCTTTTGCCGCTCTATCCCTTCGTTTATCCGGACCTCACGGCCGGGGTAAGGCTTACGGTCGGGGGCTTTCTCGATAAAATCACCAAGAACGAGGAGCTAAAGCTCGCGCTTGCGGCAAACGTCCAGTACTACGGGGACGACCCTTACGCTCTATCGCTACTTTACTTCGCCCTTGCCCAGGGAAGCTTTTACGCCGGAGGGGGACATTTCATAAAGGGCGGCTCCCAGAAACTGTCCGATAAGCTGGCACTCATCATAAGGGCAAACGGCGGCTCGGTGCTAACGAACCATAAGGCTACAAACGTCCTTATGGAAAAAGGGTCCGCCGCTGGCGTAAGGTACGAAGATAAGGTCAATAAAAGGGCCTTCGAGGCGTATGGCGCAACGGTCATAGCCAACGCCGCGGTCCCGACCGTCGTAAACGAGATCCTTCCGCCGGGCGCCGCCCCGCCGGGGTTTTCAAGGACCATAAATAAGCTAAAGCCGAGCTGTTCGCTTTTGACCGTGCACGTCGGTTTTAAAAAGCCGCCGACAACGCTCGGCAGCCGCGCTTACACGACGTTCGTTTACGATAAGATAAATAAACTTACGGAGGTCGGCTCTTTCCAGCACGGCGGCTTCGACAGAAGACCCTTCGCTTTCGTTGACTATGGGAGTATCGATTCCGGCCTTTCCCCGGGCAAGATGACCATGGGGGCCGTGACCACGGTAGATTACCTTTCCGATTGGGAGGGGCTTGCCGAAGGGGAATACAGGATAAAAAAAGAAGGCGCGGCCCAAACGCTCATTAAGAGGTTAGGCGCGATCGCCCCGGGGCTCGCCGGAGAGGTCGGCTTCTACGAGGTCTCGACCCCGAGGACCATCCTGAGATACACCGGAAACCCTCACGGCTCCGTGCACGGCTTTGCCCAGACACCCGAGCAGAGCGGCATGAAGAGGGTGCAGATAAAAGCCCCCGTCGAACGTCTTTACTTCGCCTCCGCCTGGTCGTTCCCGGGAGGAGGGTTTACCGGGGCCGTAATGGGCGGATACCTCGCGGCACTCGAAGCGCTCAAAGACATCGGCTGAACCCCTCCCCATACAGCCATTCTATCCCCCTTGTAAGAAAAAAAATCCGTGCAATACTTGTGCTGAGAAGCTCTTTTTGAGTTCCCCATGATACCCTACCCCTTTTTAAGGGGGAATCATGGGGAAACTATAAGTCCTTGAAGGGGTCTGGGACGGCAACCGACCTCCGGGGTCAGATTGAATTACGTTCGACTGCACGGGACGGTTGGCTAAACAATTGCCGTGCGCGCAGCACGACGACGGATATCCTTACCCGGATACTTGAGGACGAACTGGAGCGCGAGGAAGACCTTGAGGGGCTTCTCAATGACCTCGAAGAGCTGATGAAAAGATGACATTAAGGAAGGAGGCGTGAAATGCACGAACTGGCTTTAGTGGCTCTGGACCTGGTACGCAAGAGCAAGGGCCTTCTTGCCGCGGACGAGTCGACAAAGACGATAAAAAAGAGGTTCGACTCTATCCAGGTCGATTGCACGGAAGAGACGCGGAGGACTTACAGAGAGCTCCTTTTTACCTCCCCGGATATCGAAAAGCACATAAGCGGGGTTATAATGTACGACGAGACCATCCGGCAGAAGTCCTCCGACGGAGCGCCCTTTGCGGAACTCCTCACACAAAGGGGCATAATGCCGGGGATAAAGGTCGACAAGGGCACGGTGGGGTTGTCAGGCTTTCCGGGCGAGAAGATAACCGAGGGTCTCGACGGGCTCGCAGAAAGGTTTAGGG